>JAFLCY010000047.1 GCA_017303485.1 Rhodobacterales bacterium | reverse complement strand
CCTTCTCGCTGCCGTGGTAGGGGCCGATACGGTCGACTGCCTGATCCCGGGCGAAATCTGACAGTCGGCGGGCCCTATGAGGACCCGCCGGATTCGTCATGTCCGGGCCCGCCGAAATCACCCCCCCTGCACCTGTGACACCATGAGCCTGACAGCCCTTCTCCTCGTCCTCTTCGCCGCAGTTCTGCATGCGGGCTGGAATGCCATGGTCAAGGCGGTGGACGACCGGGCGGGTGTGTTGGCGGCTGTCTCGGCGGCCCACGCGGTGCTGGGCCTGGCGCTGGTCATCGCCTTTCCGGCGCCAGCCATGGCAAGCTGGCCTTCCATCGCGGCCTCGGCGCTTTTGCACTATGGCTATTACCTGCTCCTGTTCCGCGCCTACCGGCATGGCGACCTGAGTCAGGTCTACCCGATCTCGCGCGGGCTGGCCCCGGCGCTGGTGGCATTGTCAGCGGTGATCCTGATCGGGGAAACGCTTCGGCCCTGGGGCTGGTTCGGACTGGCCTGCGTCTCGCTCGGCGTGGGGATTCTGGCCCTGCAACGCGGTGCCGGACAGGCCTCGCGCCAGGCGGTCGGGATCGCGGTTGGCCTGGGGTTGCTGATCGCTGCCTATTCCGTGGCCGACGGCATCGGAGTCCGCCGGTCCGACAGTGTCTTTGGCTATATGGGATGGCTGTTCCTGCTGGAATTCCCGGTGCCTCTGGCCATCGCACTGGCCCGCCGCCGTAGTGGTGGTGGGTTTCAGGGTCGGGTTCTGTTGATGGGTGGATTGGGTGGCGTGGCAGCGGTCAGCGCCTACGGAATTGTCTTGTATGCCAAGACGATAGCACCACTCGGCGCGGTTTCAGCGGTGCGGGAATCCAGTGTGATTTTCGCGGCTCTGCTTGGCATTTGGGCATTCGGAGAGCGCCCGGTGGCCGGTCGCTTGATTGCCGCAGCGGTCGTTGCGACGGGTGTAGTGGCTCTTGCACTGGCCTGAGAAATACATCAGCAGAATCGTTTATTTCATAAGGATAATAGATTTTACTTATTGTTCATACTGCCTTCACCATTCCGTCATAGCAAGTCGGTTAGGCCAGCCAGGCCGCGAAAAAAACCGGCACCCATGCAGGCCGACCTGTCCAGCGGTCCTGCGTCAGACCAAGACCAGTCCACTCAACAGGGGAACCACTCATGACCGGAAAGTCACTTCTTCTCTCCTCGGCGATCCTCGCCCTTACCGCTTTGTCGGCGCAGGCCCAGACCGAGCTGACCGTATACACCGCCTTCGAGGCCGATCTCCTTGAACGCTATGCCGCCGCCTTCAACGCGGCGCATCCCGATATCACGATCAACTGGGTGCGGGACTCGACCGGCGTCGTCACCGCAAAGCTTCTGGCCGAGAAGAACAACCCCAAGGCCGATGTGGTCTGGGGCCTTGCCGCCACCTCGCTCTTGGTGCTGAAGACCGAGGGCATGCTGGAACCCTATGCGCCGAAGGGCGTCGAGGCGCTGGACACCCGCTTTGTCGACAGCGACAGCCCACCGGCCTGGGTCGGAGTCGATGCCTGGATCGCCGCGATCTGCTTCAACACCGTCGAGGCCGAAAAGCTGGGCCTTCCGGCGCCGACCAGCTGGGAAGACCTGACCAAGCCCGAATATGCGGGTCATGTCGTCATGCCGAACCCGGCCTCATCGGGCACCGGCTTCCTTGACGTGTCGGCATGGCTCCAGATGTTCGGCGAGGAGAAGGGCTGGGACTACATGGACCGGCTGCACCAGAACGTCGCGGCCTACACCCACTCCGGCTCGAAGCCCTGCAAGATGGCTGCCGCCGGTGAAACCCCGGTCGGCGTCTCGTTCGAGTTCCGTGGCGCTTCCGCCAAGACCGATGGCGCGCCAATCGAAGTCATCACCCCGTCCGAGGGCCTTGGCTGGGACATGGAGGCCAATGCCATCATCGCTGGGACGCCAAATCTGGAAGCGGCGCAGGTGCTGATGGATTGGGCGATCACCGCTGATGCGATGGCCCAGTACAACGAAGGATTCGGGGTTCTTGCCCTGCCGGGCGTTGCCAAGCCGGTGCCGAATTACCCGGAGGGTGCCGAGGCGGGGATGATCAAGAACGACTTCGAATGGGCGGCGAACCACCGCGCCGCGATCCTGGAGGAATGGTCCAAGCGCTACGACAACAAGAGCGAGCCAAAGACCTGACCAGATCAACCAGCGCGGGCCCCGGGGCCCGCGCTCCCAGCCGGATTCGCCAGCATGAACGCCATGACCCCCACCGCCCTCCAACAGCCGCTCGCCGTTCAGGACTATCTCAGGATTGACGATCTTTGGAAATCCTATGGCGAGTTCACCGCGCTTAGGGAAATCTCGCTTTGCATCGGACGGGGTGAGTTCATCTGCTTCCTCGGGCCGTCCGGCTGTGGCAAAACCACGCTGCTGCGCGCCATCGCAGGCCTTGACCCGCAGTCGCGCGGCACGATCATTCAGGACGCGCGCGACGTGTCCCGGCTGCCCGCCTCGAAGCGGGACTATGGGATCGTCTTCCAGTCCTATGCGCTGTTCCCGAACCTTACGGTGACGCGAAACATCGCCTTCGGGCTGGAGAACACCGGCCGCCCCCGCGCCGCAGTCGCCGCCCGCGTCGCCGAGCTTCTTTCGCTGGTCGGCCTGACCGACAAGGCCGACAAGTATCCCGCGCAGCTTTCCGGTGGCCAGCAACAGCGCGTGGCGCTGGCCCGCGCCATTGCCATTGATCCGGGCCTGCTGCTGCTGGACGAACCGCTGTCGGCGCTGGACGCCAAGGTGCGTGTCCTCCTGCGCCACGAGATGAAGGAATTGCAGCGTCGGCTGGGCGTCACCACGATCATGGTGACCCATGACCAGGAAGAGGCGCTGTCAATGGCCGACCGCATCGTGGTGATGAACCACGGCGTCATCGAACAGATCGGCACCCCGACCGAGATCTACCGCCACCCCGCCAGCCTGTTCGTCGCCGACTTCATCGGCGAGACCAACCGGATCCCGTCGCAGTTTGATGGCGGGGCGGTCAGGATTGGCCAGAGCGTACTGGAAACCAGGGTTCCCGGGCTGGCCGATGGCCAGCAGGTGATGGTCGTCGTCCGACCCGAGGACATCCTGCCCCATGCGCGCGGCCATGAGGCCGAAGCCAAGCCCAACCACCTGCCGGTGCGGATCGCTGCGACCGAATTCCTCGGCTCGTACTGGCGCGTCCACCTGTCCAGCGCCGAGTTGGGAGACGTTTCCCTGATCGCAAACTTCTCGATGAACGCGATGCGCCGCTTCGATCTGGACAAGGGCAGCGACCTGACGGTCGAGCTTCCCGCCGAGCGTGTTCTCGTCTTCCCGCAGGAGGGATGAGCGATGCCCCCCGTTGACTGGATGATGCCAACCCGCCCCGCTTCGGTTCAGTTCGACCGGGACCGGCTGATCAAATCCTGCGTCATGCTGATCATCGCGCTCTACCTGATCGTGACGCTGGCACTGCCGCTGTACACCATGCTGTCCAGGTCCTTCGTGACCTACAGTTTCGACCTGACCCGGTTTGAATTCCAGGTCAGCGATGAAAGCGGAGCCACGTTCGGGCCGCCGGTCACAGCCGCCGCGCTGAACGACGAGCTTGGCCGTTTCGGCCCCGACGACCTGCGGACCTCCTCCGAGGGGCGCCTGTCCGCCGCCGATCTGTTCCCCGATTTCAGCTTTCGGAGCCCGGTAAAATACCGCCTGCGCGCGACCGATGCCGATGCCAGCTGGCTCGTCGGCCTGAACCCGGTCGCAACACAGGACTGGCAGGAATACGACGGCAACAGCTTCCGCCGGATCAGCCTGCGCCCGATCACCACGACGGGCCTGCAGAACTACGCCGCCTATTTCTCGAACCCGACACTGTTCCGCTCCATCGGCAATTCGCTGTTCATCGCCAGCATCACCACAGTCCTCACCGTGGCACTGGCCTTCGGCTTCGCCTATGCCCTGAACCGAAGCTGCATGCGGTTCAAACCGGCCTTCAAGCTGGTCGCCATGCTGCCGATCCTGCTGCCTTCGCTTTTGCCAGGCATCGCGCTGATCTACCTTTTCGGCAATCAGGGCATCCTGAAGGAATTGCTGATGGGCCAGTCGATCTATGGCCCGCTTGGCATCGTCATTGGATCAGTGTTCTTCACCTTTCCCCATGCCATGATCATCATCACCACCGCGCTGGCCATCGCCGACCAGCGCCACTATGAGGCCGCCGAGGTGCTGCATGCCTCGCCCTGGCGCATCTTCTGGACCGTAACGATCCCCGGCGCGCGCTACGGGCTGATCTCGGCCGCCTTCGTGACCTTCACGCTGGTTCTGACCGATTTCGGCCTGCCAAAGGTGGTTGGCGGCCAGTATTCGGTGCTGGCCATCGACATCTACAAACAGGTGATCGGCCAGCAGAATTTCGAGATGGGGGCCGTTGTCTCGGTCATTCTGCTGATACCTGCGGTTCTGGCCTTCGTGATCGACCGCCAGATCCAGAAGAAGCAGGTCTCGCTGCTGTCGGCGCGGTCGGTGCCCTATGAGCCGAAGCCGCGGCGGGGCGTCGATGCTTTGTGCCTGATCTGGTGCAGTCTGATTGCCGCCTTCATCCTCTTGATGATCGGCACCTGCCAATTGGCCGCGCTGGTGAAGTTCTGGCCTTACGACATGAGCCTAACCCTGAAGAACTATGATTTCAGCAAGGTGGACGGCGGCGGCTGGTCGGCCTACTGGAACTCGATCAAACTTGCCGGGTTCACGGCAATCGCAGGGACGGGCATCGTCTTCCTCGGCGCCTATATGGTGGAAAAGCTGGACGGAATGCAGTTCGCCCGCGGTCTGTTCCAGTTCCTTGCCATGCTGCCCATGGCGATCCCGGGAATGGTGCTGGGCCTCGCTTACATCTTCTTCTTCAACAACCCGGCCAATCCGCTCAGCGCGATTTACGGCACGATGGCCATCCTTGTCGTCTCGACCGTGACGCACTTCTACACAGTCGGGCACCTTACGGCGCTGACCGCGCTGAAGCAGATCGACCCGGAGTTCGAGCCTGTCGCCGCTTCCATGCGCCAGCCGTTCTGGCGGCTGTTCGGCCGGGTGACCGTGCCGATCTGCCTGCCCGCGATCCTGGACATCATGATCTACCTCTTCGTGAACGCGATGACGACGGTTTCGGCGGTGGTGTTCATCTACTCGACGCACACCGCTCTGGCCTCCATAGCCGTCCTCAACATGGACGATGCGGGCGATATCGCGCCAGCCGCGGCGATGGGGATGATGATCCTCTACACCAACATCGCGGCCCGCCTGCTGCACGCCATGCTGTCCCGGCGCCTGCTGACGCGGACCCAGGCCTGGAGAAAGCGCTGATCTGCGTCATGGCAGCAAAGACGCGCGACTTGCCGGGGCAGGCCCTGCACGCTGTTCGAACTCTTGCCGACCAAGGCCTTCCTGAGCGCGCTCTGGATCACGGCCTATTCGTTCTGCGCGGGCGTCCTCTTCGCCGTCGTCATCGGAATTCCGGTGGGCATCCTGATGGGAAAAAGCCGGATCATCGACGAGTTGCCGCTGCCCTGGGTCAACATCTTCCTCTCGGCCCCGCTGACGGCGCTGGTCCCGGTGCTGATGGTGCTGTTCGGCTTCGGAACCAAGACGGTGATCATCACCACCACACTGTTTGCGGTCTGGATCATCATCCTGAACACCCGTGCGGGCGTGCGGCAGATCAACCGCTCGCTGGTCGAGATGGCGCGCAGCTTCGGCGCGACGCCGCTGGATGCCTTCGTGAAGATCTACTTCTGGGCCGCGCTGCCCGAATTTCTCGGCGGGGTCCGGATTGGGGTGATCCGGGCGGTGAAAGGGGTGATCATCGGGCAGCTCCTGATCTCCATCGTCGGCTTCGGCGCGCTGTTCGATCTGTATTCCAGCAAGTTCCTGATGGCGGAATTCTGGGCGGTGCTGATCGTCCTCTTCGGACTGGCCTTCCTGCTGTCAGAGAGCCTGGCCTATCTGGAACGGAAGGTGTCCTATTACGCCGCCTCCCGCTGAGCGGGCGCCTGACCAAGTTCATGGCGACCGCAGGTCCGTCTAGCCAAGGCGGTGGCGGAACAGCCAGGCGGCGAGGGGCAGCGTGACAGCCGCGACCGCCAGCAGCGGCAGGAAGTTGGGCGCGATATCGGCAAACGAGGCGCCCTCCAGATAGACCCGGCGGACCGTGTCGATACCAAAGCGCAAGGGGTTGGCATAGGTGGCGATCTGCAGCGCCTGGGGCATGTTCCTGACCGGAGTCAGCAGGCCCGAAAGCAGCATCAGCGGCATGATCAGCATGAAGGTGTACAGCATCGCCTGCTGCATCGACAGCGACACGGCCGAGATCGACAGGCCGATGCCGACCGATGCGGTCGTAAAGGTCAAAAGCCCGAGGTACAGCAGCCAGACCGACCCGGCCATCGGGATCTGGAACCAGAACAGGATGATCAGGAAGATGATCGTCGACTGCAAAAGCCCCACCAGGATGGCGGGCAGCGCCTTGCCGATCAGGATCTGCGTCGGGGTCAGCGGTGTGACCAGCAGCTGGTCGAAAGTGCCCTGCTCCCGTTCCCGCGCCACCGACAGCGCGGCCAGCATCAGGGTCTGCAGCATCGACAGCGAGGCGATCATCGCGGGCATCATGTTCCATCGCGACTCATAGTTCGGATTGAACCAGGCGCGGCGGACGACTGACACCGGCGAGGTGACGCCGATGCTTGCATTGTAGCCTGCAATGATCGCCCCGATCTGGCCCGAGGCCGCCCCGGCGGTCGCGGAATTGCGCCCGTCCAGGATAACCTGCATCGGCGCGCCGGTGCCTGCCGCAAGACGGGACGCGAAATCGGCAGGGAAGACGATCACCGCCAGCGCCTCGCCGCTGTCGATCTGCGCGGCAATCTGATCACTGCTTTCCAGCGTGGCGATGCGGTGAAAGACGCCCGTCCCCTCGATCCGCGCAAGAATCTCGCGCGAGGCGGCGCTGCGGCTCTGGTCCAGCACCGCAAAAGGAGCGTTGGTCAGGTCATAGGTCGCGCCGTAGCCGAACAGCAGCGCCTGCATCAGGGCCGGGGCGAACAGCAGCGCCCGGCTGGACGGGTCCTTGAGAAGCGCCAGCAGCTCCTTGCGGATCAGGGCGAAAGTACGGTTCAGCCAGATGAAAACGTCGCGCATCGGATCACCGCAGCCGCTTTGCCAATGTGGAACGGGCGATCAATGTCAGCACGACCGCATAGGCCGCAAGGATCGCATTGGTCCGCAGGATATCGGGCCAGTAGCCCCCCGCCATGAACAGGGTCTTGATCAACCCCATGAAATGCGTCGCGGGTAGCACCTGCGATACGACCTGGATCACCACCGGCACGTTGCGCAGGTCGAAGACAAAGCCGGACAGCATCATCGCGGGCATGAAACTGGCCAGAAGCGCCATCTGGCTGGCCGCGAACTGGTTGCGCGTCAGACCCGAGATCACCAGCCCCATCAGCAGCGACACGGCAAGGAACAGCAGGGACGAGACGATGATGATCCCAAGCGAGCCGTGGATCGGCACCCGGAACAGGAACCGCGCCGCGAGAAGACACATGGCAAGGTCAATCGCGCCAATCACCAGATAGGGCGCGATCTTCGCCAGCACCAGCTCCAGCGGGCGGACCGGGGTGACGAACAGCGATTCCAGCGTCCCCCGCTCCCATTCGCGCGCGATGAGGAGCGAGGTCAGGAAAGCGCCGATCAACGTCATCACCAGAACGATCAGGCCCGGCACCATGAACCAGGTGCTGTTGTTCGCCTCGTTGAACCACATGCGTGAGACAACCTCGACACTGGCGCTGCTGGCCGCGATGCCCTGCCGGTCGGTGATGTGCAGAAGCGCGGTCTGGATGGCGCTGCCGGCATAGCCCTCGATCGCCTGGGCCGACGTGGAATCGACGCCGTTGACGATCAGCTGCAACTGGCCCTGCCCGGCCAGCAGGTCGCGGGTGAAATCGACCGGAACCCGCAGGATCGCATCAGCCTCGCCGCGGCGGATCATGCCTTCGGCCTCGGGCATCGAGCGGGTCCAGATCGGCGTCAGGTATTCCGAACCGATCAGCCCGGCCACGGCGGTCGTGGTAGCGGCGGAATCGTCCTCCATCACCACCGCGACGCGGGCATCGGTCACGTCGAAGGACAGCCCGTAGCCGAAGAGCAGCACCATGACCAAGGGCAGCAGCAGCCCGACGACCAGATTGCTGCGGTCGCGCAGCATCTGCCGGGTTTCCTTGCGCACCAGTGCGGTCAGGCGCATGGCCGAGATCATGCCGCCTCCTTCCGCTCGCGCCCGGCGCGGGCGGCCTCGACGATGCCGATGAAGGCGCTGTTCATATCGCGCCCGGCGTCAGCGCCTGCCTGCGCACGCACCTCGCGCGGGGTGCCCATGGCCAGCATCTGGCCGGCATCCTGGATGGCGATCCGGTCGCAATATTCGGCCTCTTCCATGAAATGCGTGGTCACGACGATGGTAACCCCACCCTCGGCCAGCGCGGTGATCGTACGCCAGAAGGCGCGACGGGCCAGCGGATCGATGCCACTTGTCGGCTCGTCGAGAAACAGGATCTCGGGCCGGTGCAAAAGCCCGGTCGCCATCGCCAGCCGCTGTTTGAAACCGGCCGGCAGAAGGCCGCTTTGTGCTGCCGGGTCCAGGTCGAACTGAACCAGCACCTCGTCGATGCGGGCGCGCAGCGCCCGGCCCGAAAGCCCATAGGCCCCGCCAAAGAAGCTGAGGTTGTCGCGCACCGTAAGATTGCCGTAGAGCGCGAATTTCTGCGCGACATAGCCGATCTTTTCCCGCGCCTGCGCCCGCGCCGTGCGCAGGTTGCGGCCCGCCACTTCCAGATGGCCGCTGGTCGCAGGCAGCAGGCCGCAGAGCATGCGGAACGTGGTGGTCTTGCCCGCCCCGTTCGGGCCGAGCAGGCCGAAAATCTCGCCCCGCGCGACCTCGAACGAGGTGCTGGCGACGGCGGTGAAATCGCCGAACTTGCGGACCAGATCGCGCACGACGATGATCGGCCCCGAAGCCTTGGAAGCTGTCGTCGACGGGCCGGTTTCGGGGATCGCGACGGCCGCCGCCACGCCATCCTGCTGGCGCAGAAGCATCATGAACGCATCCTCAAGCTCGGCCGGGCGCGGGTGCGGCTGCGCACCGCCCAGAAGCGGCGCGAGCGCGCCTTCCGCCACCGCCTCTTGCCGGATGAAGCGAACATCGCCCCCCTGTGGCACCGCATCCACCACCAGCTCCGGCGCGTCGATCAGCCGGGATTGCAGCTTGCGCGCGGGCTGTCCAACCGGAGGGGTCACGACATAGGTCAGCCCGTCCGCCCTGTGCTGCAGAACATCCGGCGGCCCCGCGGCCAGCACTCTGCCGCCGTTCATGACAAAGACCTTCGCGCAGCGCTCGGCCTCGTCCATGTAGGCGGTGCTGACCAGAACGCTCAGCCCCTCATCCTCGACCAGTTGCAGCACGATCTTCCACAGGTCGCGGCGCGACAGGGGGTCGACCCCGACGCTCGGCTCGTCCAGCAAAAGAAGATCGGGCGAACGCACCAGCGTGCAGGCCAGCCCCAGTTTCTGCTTCATCCCGCCCGACAGCTTGCCCGCGGGGCGGCCCGTGAACCGCGCCATGTCGGTCATCTCCAGCATCCGGCCAAACCGCTCACGCCGCTCGGACTGCGGCACGCCGTGCAGGTCGGCGTAGAGGTCGAGATTCTCCTGAACGCTCAGATCCTCGTAGAGCCCAAAGCGTTGCGGCATATAGCTGATCCGGTCCTGCGCCCGCTGCGGGTCCTTCGCGACGTCGATCCCCAGCACCTCCAGCGTTCCGGCGTTGGGGGGCAGAAGCCCGGCGATCATCCGCATCAGCGTGGTCTTGCCCGCCCCGTCCGGCCCGACCAGCGCGGTCAGCTCGCCCGGCTGCACCGCAAGGGACAGGCCGTCCACCGCGATGACCTCGGCCTTGTCGGGGCCGACAAAGCCCTTGCGCAGCCCCTCGGCGCGGACGACCGGCGCGGTCATGGGGCGGCCTTCTCGCGCAGGGTCACGGTCACCGGCTGGCCAAGGCGCAGGCGGTCTTCCGGATCATCGACGGTGACATGCACCTCGTAGACCAGGCTCGACCGCAGTTCCTCGGTCTGCACCGCCTTCGGGGTGAACTCGGCCACCGAGGAGATATAGCCGACCGTTCCCGCCTCGGGCGCATCGGGGAAGCTGTCCGACAGGACCTCGGCGGCCATGCCGGGGGTGATGCGGCCCAGATCGGTTTCCGCGACATAGATCCGCACCCATTTCGGATCGGTCAGCGCCAGCGCAAAGACCGGCGACTGCGCCGTCACGATATCGCCGGCCTCGCGCAGACGACTGCGAACGACAGCATCCTGCGGCACCTTCAATTCACCTTGGCTGATCTCATGGCGCAAGAGTTCAAGCTGCGCCTCCGCGGCACGCAGCTGCGCCTCGGCCGCCGCCAGCTTTTCCGGCCGCGCCCCGGCCAGGAGCAGATCCAGCGCTGCACTGCTCTGGTCAACCTGCGCCCGCGCCCGTTCTGCCGTCGCAGCCGCCTGCTCGCGGCTTTGCTCACTGGCCGCCCCGCTGCCAGAAGTCGCCAGCCGCTCGAACCTGTCGCTCTCACGTTCGGCGACGACGGCGGCCGCTTCGGCTGCGGCAAGCACGGCGCGCGCCTGCGCTATTTCTTCGGGCCGCGCGCCGCTGCGCAGTTCCGCCAGCGCCTGCCTCTGCGCCTCGACCAGTGCTGCCTGCGCCTTTGCCTGCAACTCCAGCGCCCGGGTGTCCTGCCGCGCGATGACATCGCCAGTCTTCACATGGTCACCCTCGCGCGCGGTGACCTCGGTGATGCGGCCAGCGGCATCGAAGGCCAGCGCGACCTGGCGGATATCGACATTGCCCTGAAAGCGCAGCCCGGTCTCGGCGCCCGCGTCCGGCAGGCGCCACCAGTACCAACCCCCTGCAGCCAGCGCGAGGATCACCAGAAGGGGGATAAGTCGTTTCATGGATATCCTCTGCGCTCACTAGATTAAATTGCCTTTAAACTAATCAACTGCTATTGTCGAGCCGGAAAGTGCCGGGACCGATCGGCCAGCGAAAGGGACGGGGAATGGTATCAGCAGGACGACGAGCGCCCCGCTCGGACGGTGAGGCAACCCGGCAGCGCATCCTTGAAGCCGCCGGGCAGCGGATCGCGGCAAACGGTTTCGCGGCGACGACCAGCAAGGAAATCGCGGCCCTGGCCGAGGTGGACCTTGCCAGCATCAACCACCATTTCGGCGGCCGCGCCGGTCTTTATCAGGCCACGCTGGCCGAGGCGCATCGCCGCTTTCTCGATGCCGCCGTGCTGGAACGGCTGGCCAGATCCTCGCAGCCAGCGGAAGAAAAACTGCGGGCCCTGATCCGCCTTCTGATCGGCGGCAGCGCAGGAGCTGCGCGCTGGCCGCTGGTGCTGATCATGCGCGAGGTGCTGCAACCTTCGCCGCATCTTCTGACGCTGCAGGTCGAAGTGGTCCTGCCAAAGCTCCACCTTCTGCTGCCTGTCATCAGCGACCTGTCCGGCCTGCCGCCCGATGACCCCCGGCTATGGCACAGCCTGCCCAGCGTGGTCCTGCCTTGCGCCATTCACCTCATGGCACGGCAGATGGATTCGCCCTTCACCAACCGGATCACCAGCAAGAACACCGAAGAAATCGCCGATCTCCTGTTCACCTTCGCCCTCGGCGGCCTGCGGGCGGTTGCAGCCGGGCGGGGCTAAGGGCGACTGGAGACAGGCTTCCGCCGGTTCAGTCCGGCGCCATGCTGTGGCGAAGCCGGTCGTCATACAGGATCATCGTGCAGTCGCCCCGACCGGACGCAGCGGCAAGTTCGCTCTTCAACGCGTCGCCGGTTGCCACTTCCGTCACGGTCCAGCCACAGGCGCGCGCGATGGCGGCAAGGTCGGGGGTCAGGATGTCTACGCCAAGGGGCGGGACATTCTGCGCCAGCATGGCCGACTTGATCTCGCCATAGCCCTTGTTGTCGTAAAGCAGAAGGATCACCGGCGCTTTCGCCTCGACTGCGCTGGTCAGTTCGGCAATCGAGAATTGCAGCCCGCCGTCACCGGAAAGCGCAATCACCGGGCGGCGTTCGGCCAGTGCCGCGCCGATGGCGGCGGGCAGGCCGTAGCCAAGCGTGCCATAGCCGGTGGCGGAGTTGAAATAGCCGCCCGGTCGCGTGGCGGCGAAACCCATGTTCCCGGCATAGACCGACTGGGTTGAATCGCCCACGATCAGCGTGCCCGGCAACGTGTCGCGCACCAGGTTCAGAAGCGCCAGGTCACGGGGCAGCATCTTCGGCAGATCCCCAATCCCCTCCTGGGCGGCTGCGGCCCGCGCGGCGCCATTGCTGCGTGCCCGCGCCGGGAGGGAGGCAAGCAGCATCTCCGCTCCGAGGGCGGCATCTCCGACGATCCCGAGGTCGGGAACCGGGCCGCGCATCACCTGTGCCGGGTCGATGTCCAACCGGATGAAGGTGCCGGAAACCCGGAAACCGCCGTCCTCGTACATGTCGTAGTCGGTCGGACCCATCTCGGTGCCGATGGCCAGCACCACATCCGCCCCTGCCACCAAGGCCCGCGTCCTGGGCATCGAGGCAGATAGCGTCACGGCAAGCGGATGGCCCGGCGGCAGGATACCGCGGCCATTGGTCGTCATCACCAGAGGCGCGTCCAGCGCCTCCGCCAGTGCGGGCAGCGCACTTGCGCGGGTGGCGCCGCCGCCAGCCAGGATCACCGGCGCTTTTGCGGCTGCCAGAAGCCCGGCCGCTTGGGCGATCTGCGCGGCATCAGGTGCGGGCCGGGAGAGGCGTGTGGCGCGATCCGGGACGGGCAAATGGCCTGCAGGCGCCAGCATCACGTCGATCGGCAGTTCCAGATGCACCGGGCGCGGGCGGGCGCTGTCAAAGACGGCGAAGGCCTGGGCCAGTGCCGGTGCCAGTTCCTCGGGGCGATGGACCGTGCGGCTGAAGGCGCTGACCCCCGCCACCATCGACTGCTGGTTCGGCAATTCGTGCAGCCAACCCTCGCCCGAGCCCATGCGACCATGCGCATTGACGGTCGAGATCACCAGCATCGGCACGGAATCGCCATAGGCCTGACCCATGGCGGTCAGGATGTTGGTCATGCCCGGGCCGGAGATGATGAAACAGACGCCGGGCTTGCCCGAGGCGCGGGCATAGCCATCGGCCATGAAGCCCGCGCCCTGTTCGTGGCGCGGCGTGACATGGCGGATGCCGCTGCCGGAAAGCCCGCGATAGAGTTCGATGGTGTGAACGCCGGGGATCCCGAACACGGTATCGACGCCGTAGGCGCGCAAGAGATGGGTCAGGTAGACCCCGGTCGAAATATCGGTTGCCATCAGACTTTCTTCCCGGCTGCGCGCCATTGCCAAAGGGTTTTGCCCAGGATGACCGCCACCACGAGCGCGATGAGCACGACCGAGATCGCGGCGATCGCCGGATCGATGTTGTCGCGCAGGCCCATCCACATCAACCGCGGCAGCGTCACCGCATCGACCGAGGTGATGAAGAGCGTCACGCCGATCTCCTCCCAGGACAGGACGAAGGTCAGGAACAGGGCAGTGACCAGCGTGAAGCGGATGTTCGGCAGGATGATGCGGAAGACCCGCGTGCCGACGCCTGCACCCATCGAACGCGCGGCGAGGTCGATCCGCCGGTCAAGCTGCGACAGTGCGACCGTGATCAGCACCACCGCAAAGGGCGCAATCATCACCGCATGGGCCAGCGCCACCCCGGCCCAGGTGTCATAGGCGACAAAATGGTTCAGTTTGCTGAGGGTGGTGAGGAAGAAGTAGAGCGTCAGCGCCGAGACTACCGGCGGCGCAACCATCGGCAACAGGGCAAGTCCCATCAGCACCCCGGCGAAACGCGGCTTCAGCATCCAGATCCCCAGCGCGAAGGCGGTGGCAAGCGTGGTCGCCACCAGCGAGGCCAGGACTCCGATGCGGATCGACAGCCAGATGCCCTGCGCCCAGACCGGGTTCTCGATCAGCGCGCGGTAGTGGCGCAGCGACCATTCTCCATCGGGCACCGCGAGGTAGCGGGTGGGGGTGAAACTGACCGGAATCACCGCAACCAGCGGCATCAGGAGAAAGACCGCGATCAGCGCGGCAAGCGTGGTGGCCAGCACGCCCGGGCGAAGCTGGATCATCGCGCTGCCCCCCTCGTCTGCCGCATCATCAGGGCCAGTAGCAGACCGACCGTCACCAAAAGAATGACGCTGATCGCCGCGCCCAGACCCCAGTCAGGGCTCTGGAATATGCGGAGGTAGATGAGTTCCGCCACCATCACGCTGCGCCCGCCGCCCAGAATCGCCGGGGTGACAAAGAAGCCAAGCGCGAAGACGAAGACCAGGAGAGCCGCACCGAGGATGCCGTTCTTCGTCATCGGCACGAAGATCTGCCAGAAGATGCGGGTGCGTGAAGCCCCCATGCTGCGCGCAGCCAAAAGCACACGCTCGTCCATGCCACGCATCGCCGAAGCCAGAGGGAAGGCGGCGAAGGGGATCAGGAAATGCACCATGCCGACCACGACGCCGAATTCGTTGCGCACCATGGTTAGCGGCTCGGACAGGACGCCAAGTGACTGCAGCCAGCCGTTGATGATGCCCTTGTTCGACAGCAGGGCCAGCCAGCCGAAGGCGCGGGTAAGAACCGAGATCCAGAACGGGATCATGATGCAAAGCTCGACCAAGGTGCGCGTAAGCCTGCTGCCGCGCACCCAGATCAGCGTCAGCACATAGGCGGCCGCCACCGCCACCACGGTCACTACTGCACAGATGCGCAGGGTGCGCCAGATCACCCCCAGCACCAGCGGATCGCTGAGGGCGGCCCGATACTGGCCAAGTCCGGGCTCCGGCAGGGTGACGCTCCACCGCATCACGCCGAGGAAGGGAAGAATGTAGGCCGCGCCCAGAAGCATCAGAAGCGGGCCTAGCAACAGCACGTGGCGGGCGGTCATGCCGGGTCTCCGGTCGGGTCGTCCCCGCTGCGGTCATCTTGGCCGCAACGGGGACGACGGGATTGTCAGGCCGAGATGATCTTCAGGTATTCATCCAGCGCGGGACCGTAGTTCTCCTCGTACCACGGCATGTCGAGCGGGATCTGAAGCGCGAAGTTCGCCGGATCCACCGGGTTGTACCGCGCCTCTTCGGGCGGCAGCAGCGCATCGGCAGCCGGGTTGGCGGGGCCCTGGCCCAGCATCCGGAACATCACCAGCTGCTTTTCGGGGTCCTGTGCCGAGGCGATGAACTGCATGGCCGCCTCCTTGCCGCCGGGGTTGCCCTTCAGAACACCCAGGGCGCCCGGAGCGACCAGGCCCTGATCCCAGATGAAGGCGATATCGCCGCCCGAATCCTGTTCGATCAGCTTGGCGCGGGTGGACCAAATCAGCGCCATCGACGCCTCGCCGTTCAGGAGGATCGACTGGCTTTCCGAACCGCCGCCCCAATAGGCCACGACATTGTCCTTGAAGGCGGCGATCTTGTCATGCGCGCGCTTGAGGTCGAGCGGGTAGAGCGCATCGGGCGCCACGCCATCGGCCAGAAGGGCGGCCTCCCACATGCCGGTACCCCACTTGTACATTGCGCGCTTGCCAGGGAACTTCTCGACATCGAAGAAGTCCGCCATGGATTTCGGCGGGCTGTCTTTGAACTTGGTCGCGTCGTAGGCGATGATGTAGCTGTAGAAGTAGGACGAGGCTGAATATTCCCATCCGAAGCCTTCGCGCATCTTCGCCTTGTCGACCACGGCGTAGTCGATCGGCTCCATCATCCCCTTCTTGCCAAGCGCTTCTGCCGAAAACGGATCGACGTCGACGATATCCCAGGACGGCTTGCCGCTCTCGATCTGCGCAGCGATGGCGCCTTCGGTCGGGCCCGAGCCGTCCTGCTTGACGGTGATGCCGGTGGCTTCGAGGAAGGCTTTGCAATAGGCATCGTCATAGGCGGCTCCGGCATCGCCACCCCAGTTGACCAGAACCAGTTCCTTGGTCTGCGCCATGGCGGCGGTGCCACGCAGACCGATCGCCGAGCTGCCCAGAAGCAGGGCAAGGCCGGTGGTGAAGTCGCGCCGGGAAATCTGGCCGCGCTTCATCCTGGTCTGAAGGATGTCGAGCGCGTCGCGCTGCATGGGTCCGTTCATTGCTTCTCTCCCTTTGGTGGTTTCAAGTCCGTGCCGTCGGATGGCGGCAGATTGCTAAAGCAAAAGCCCATGTGCGGGCGCCCAGCCCGCCCAGACGGTTGCGCCGGGGGCAAGTCCATCGGGCAATGTGCTGGTTGGATGGTGCAAGACCAGCGGCACGCCCCCTGCGGTCAGCAGGTTGAGCCGGGTTTCGGCACCAAGATAGGTCAGATCGGTCAGGCGCGCAGCAACGGCATTCCCCCCGGGGGGCTCGGCAATGGACAGCCCCATGTTTTCCGGCCGGATCGCCAGGTCGCCGCTGTTGACGCTGCCGGGCAGGGTGACCGGCCGCCCCTCGACCCTGCCACCAACGACCGGCAGGATGTTGATATCGCCCAGGAATTCCGCCACAAAGCGGTTCGCGGGGCGTTCATAGATTTCACGGGGCGGGGCAAGCTGCTGCAGGTGGCCCTTCTCGAAAATGGCGATGCGCGAGGACAGCGCTAGCGCCTCCTCCTGATCATGGGTCACGAAGACGAAGGTCGTGCCGGTCTCGCGGTGGATGCGGCGCATCTCGTCCTGCATTTGCGCCCGCAGGTTCTTGTCCAGCGCCGAGAAGGGTTCGTCCAGCAGAAGGACCGGCGGCTCGTAGGCCAGGGCGCGGGCCAGGGCCACGCGTTGCTGCTGCCCGCCGGACAGGCCGGACGGCAGCTTGTGGCCATGGCCGCCAAGCCCGACCAATTCGACGATCTCGGCCACGCGGGCCTTGATCTGGGCGGCGCTGCGGCGCTGCACTTTCAGCGGAAAGGCAATGTTCTGCTCGACGGTCATGTGGGGAAACAGGGCATAGCCCTGGAACACCACGCCGAAGCCGCGCGCTTCGGCCGGAACATCGGTCATGTCGCGTCCGTCCAGCGTCAGGCGGCCCGAAGTCGGAGCCTCAAAGCCAGACAGGATCATCAGAAAGGTCGTCTTGCCCGAGCCCGAGGGACCGAGCAGCGTCAGAAACTCGCCCCGGGCAATGGTCATCGAAATGTCGGCCAGCGCGGTGAACTGACCGAACATCTTGCCGACCCCGGTTGCACCGATCTCGGCGGCTTTGATTTTTGCGACCATCCAGCCCTCCGCTTCGGGTAGATGCTAGGGACTCGTTCCCCACCACGGCAATCGAATTGTTTTCGCCACAACGGCAAATGGATTTGGCCAATCGCCGAAACGTTCAAATCCCCTCGGCCCGCAGTTCCTCCAAAATCCAGCTGCGAAAGGCGACGACCGTCGGACTGCGGGCTTTCGTGATCGGCACGGCAAGGTAGTAGGATCGCGGCGAGCGGATGGTCTGTTCGAACGGCCGTACCAGGAGCCCGTCGTTCATCGCTTCGGCGCACAGAATCACGTCGCCCATCGCAATGCCCTGGCCGGCGAGCGTCGCCGAATAGACCAGATGCATGTCGGAAAACACCACGCCAGTGGCGGCCCTGGCCTCGTCGATCCCCATCTGACGCAACCAGCCTGTCCAATCTTCGTAATTGGACAGGTGCAGAAGCCCCAATCGCAGGACATCGACCGGGTCGGGCATCCCGCCCAGACGATTGACCATTGTCGGGCTGCATACCGGGGTCGAGACCACATCCAGCACATGATCCACCTGCATGTCCGGCAACTCGCCGGTTCCGTAGGTGATGAAGAGATCCACATCGGGATTGCTGACTTCGCCAAGATGCCGGGGCGTAACGATAGTCAGCGAAACGTCGGGAAGCGCCTCCGCGAACCTGCCGATCCAGTTGCAGAGCAGCCCCGCGGCAAAACCCGGGGCGCAGCTGACGGTCAGCGCCCCGGCAGCCTCGCGCCCGGCATTCCGCGCCGCCGAACCGGCGATGGCGCTGAGAGCCCGACGCACGTCCTCGGCATAGGCACGGCCCTGCGGCGTCAGTTCAGCGCGGGTGCCGACACGATTCATCAGTCGGAAGCCAAGGTCGCGTTCCAGAAGCCGGAGCTGGTGGCTGACGGCGCTGCGGGTCAGGTGCAACTCGTCCGCCGTCTGCCACACTGTGCCGTGGCGGGCGAAACTTTCCAGCGCACGCAACGCCTGGGTCGAAGGGATACGCACCATCGGAGCCTCCCGTGCTGAGGGAAGGCTAGCGCCGGGATCGGCTCGGTGCCAGCGAAAGGTGAAAAGAATTTCTCGCTGGACGGAAAAGGTTTCACTTTTCGCGGCGGGGTCCGCAGCGGTAGCCCTGATAGAAGGAGACCCAGAACCGAAAGATTCGCTCGTGTCCGCCTTTGCCCCTGCCCCCGATCTGACCGCTGCGCAAGCCGAGGCGTTGGCAGTGATCGCCGTGCGGCGGGGCGAACTGTCGGACTGGTGCGCCACGATCTTCGATTTTGGCGAGACGGCATGGCGCGAATACCGTTCCGCCGATTGGTATGTGGCGCGGCTCAGGGCCGAGGGCTTCACCGTCGAGGAAGGCTCAGGGGGGATGCCGACCGCCTTTTGCGCCGACTGGCGCAACGGCGATGGTCCGGTGATCGGCCTCTATGCCGAATATGATGGCATTCCCGGCAACTGTCAGGCCGCCAGCACCCGCCGCGAACCGCGTGAAGGGCTGGGCTATCAGGCCGGCGGACATACCGACCCGCATTCCGGGCTTGGCATCGCCGGGCTTGGTGCCGCGCTTGCCGTGAAGGCCGCGATGCAGAAGCATGGTATCCGGGGCGGCATCCGTCTGACCGGGGAACCGGCGGAAAAGGTGCGCGGCTCCAAGCCGATCCATGCGGCGAAGGGGTATTATGACGGGCTGGCGGCGATCCTGTCGTTCCACCCGTTCTACATGCTGCCGATGTGCAACACGGTCAGGTGGGAGACACATTGCGGCGCAGGCTGGTCGATGGTCTACCGGTTCATCTGCGATGCGCCGGAACTGTGGGGGCGAGGCGACGGCGCTCCGATCCCGCAATCGCACAGCGCGATCCGGGCGCCGGGCGGCAACGACGCCTTGAACCTGATGTTCATGACCTCGAAATCCCTGCGCGATTCGATGCTGCCGCATCAGGGCGGCTGGTCGATTTCCGAGGCGATCCTGACCGCCGGGCAGGCGACGGCCGACAACCAGCCGGCCTGGCTTGCGGAAATCCAGTACATGATGCGGGTGCCGACCATCGCCATGGCCGAGGCGGTGACGGCGGCGCTGGACCGCAACGCCGAGGCTGCGGCCGCCATGACCGGCTGCCGCTGGGAACGCCACTGGGTCTGCAAGTCGCGCCCCGGCCTGGCCAATCACGCAATGGCGCGCGTTGTCTGGGCCGAGTTGCAGCGGATGGGCGCGCCAGTCTGGGACGAGGCGGCGCGTTCGGTTGCCCGCGAGATCCAGTCAAACCTTGGTCTTGAACCGATGGATGATCCGTTCATCCCCGAGATGTCGCGGCTGATCGACCCGGAGGCAGCCGAGGCGATCCTGCGCCACGACCTTGCCCCCAGCCAGACGCATTCGACCTCGGACGACTATACCGACATGTGCTGGCACGCTCCGACCGCGCGCTTCTACATCGCGCGCCCGGCCTTGGCCGCGCCTGATGGCCGTGCCTATCCGGCCTGGGTGATGAATGCGCTTGGCGGGATTCGCGCGACCATCGACCCGATGGTGGAGCGCGCCGCGCAGGTGCTTGCCCTGTCGGCGCTGCGGCTGGTCGAGGATGGCACCGCACGCGAGGCCGCCTGGGCCGAGTTTCGCGAAAGGACCGGCGGCGGCGTGGGCGGCACAAGCTGGACCCCTCCGCAATGCGACTATGACCCACCGATCCATTTCCGCTGGCCGGAATATGTCACAACCCCGCGCGGGCGGGACTGGTGGATTCCCTCCACCATGCCCGGCGCCTGATCCCGAAGGAGAGACCCGATGAACGCCCCCACCCGTCCCGAACCCTTCAGCCTGCGCCGCCGCAACCCCAAGGGCGGCACTGCACCGCTGCAGGGCTGGGGTTTCCGCAACGAGACCGACCGGCTGACGGATGTGCTTCTGGGCAGCGCGGCGCATCTGCGCCACCTCTCCACCTCCAGCCTGTCGCGCAAGCACCTGCGCGAGGCCCCCAGCAACATTCAGGTGGCGCAGGCCCAGCACAAGGAACTGGTGGCCGCCTATGAGCATTTCGGCGTGAAGGTGCATATGCATGAGCCCTCGTCCGAACTGCCCATGCAGGTCTATGCGCGCGACAGCAGCGTGATGACCCCCTACGGCGCCTTCATCACCGCGATGGCGAACTGGTGGCGGCGGGGCGAGAACTATGCCGCGATCCGCACCTACGAAGCGCTTGGCATCCCGATCTACGACATGGTGACGGCCGGCACCTTCGAGGGCGGCGATTTCAACGTGATCGAGGAAGGCTGCGTGCTGATCGGCTGCGGCGGCGCGCGGACGCAGGAAGAAGGCGCCTTGCAGGTCAAGGACTGGTTCGACAGGGAAGGCTGGGAAACCCGGCTGGCCTATATCGACGAATACTATGTCCACATCGACCTGATGGTGGTGCCCATCGCGCCGAAGCTGACCGCCGTTTGCCTGGCCTGCACCGAACCCGGCATCGTCGACTGGCTGAAGGCCAAGGGCCACGAGATCATCGACGTGCCGTTCCAGGACACGATGGCCCTGGGCTGCAACTTCATGTCGCTGGGCGGCGACCGGGTGATCGCTCCGACCTCATCCAAGACCCTGATCGGTCAGCTGAAGGCGCGCGGTTTCGAAGTGGCGGCGGTCGACATGTCCGAGATTTCAAAGACCGGCGGCGGCATCCACTGCATGGCCCAGGCGCTGAAGCGGGTGGCCTGACCGGGGTGGTCTTTTCGGCGCAGAGTGTCCGATCAGCCGAACCTGCCGAAGTCCGGCTTGATGGTGGGTGTCGGGACTTGCACCTCTGCGCGGGTGGCCAGGAAATCCCGCCGCTGCACGCCCCCTGACTGTCGAACGGATGAAGCGGTTCCTTGCGCGGTGACAGGAAGCCGGATCGGCGGCCCGGTTGCGCCATGACGCCAACCGCATCAAGGACAAGGGTCAGGACCACCTGGAACAATGACCGCCGCAACCAGAGATGTTTGCGGCAGAACCCCATATCGGACCCTGTCGGCCAGGTCGAACTGTTCAAACGCCTTGGGGCCGAAATCTATGCCGATGTGCGCATGTCCGGACAGCCCTCGGACCTGACGCTCCGGCTGCCCGGTGAAGCCGGGATGCGCGTGAAATGGTTTGATGCAAGCGGAGGGGTTCTCTGGCCGCCATCTCTGCCAGGCGGGGGAGGTGGCGTGCCATGGGCTCCGCGCAAGCATGGCATATGGAATCTCGCTAAAATCCAAACGGTTAAGGCGCCGTAAAGCCTGTGCCTGCTAAGACTGGTCCCGGGTAGAAGACTTGGGTGATGTGGGATGGCAGCGCAAAGCAATGCGGCGCCAGTCATCATCAAACGGAAGAAAGTCGTCAGTGGCGGGGGCCACCATGGCGGGGCCTGGAAAGTGGCCTACGCCGACTTCGTGACCGCCATGATGGCGTTCTTCCTGTTGATGTGGCTGTTGAATGCGACAACGGAAAAGCAGCGGAAGGGGATCTCGGACTATTTCAATCCGACCATTCCGGTGAACCGTATTTCAGGCGGTGGCGACGGCGCCTTCGGGGGCGACAGCGTCTTTGCCGAAGAGACGATGGTGCATACCGGAACCGGGGCGGTCGACCGCAAGGCTTCGGCCAGCTCCGCCGATGCCGCCGGGGACGCGGCCGGAAAGGGGGCGGCGGGCGAAGGACGGGCGCAGTCCGAGCTGGCGGATGTCGAAAAGGCGCTGCTCGCCCGTGGCGGCGAAAGCAACACGATGGAACGGCTGCTGCGCCACGTCGTCACCAGGGTGACCGACGAGGGCCTGGTGATCGAGCTGTATGATCTGCCGGATGCGCCGCTTTTCGACGGTGAGACCGCAAAACCCACTCCGGTCCTTCTCGCGCTGACCGATCTGGTTGCGGATGTGCTGGGCCTGACCACCAACGAGATCGCGGTTTCGGGCCATCTGCGGGCGCTTCCCGTCACGCTGATCGACAACCCGGTCTGGGACATGTCCGCCATCCGGGCCCAGACCACGCGCCGGATGCTTGAAGAATCGGGGATCGACACCGCGCGGATGCAGCGCATCTCGGGATATGCCGACCGCAAGCCTGCCGTGGCCGACCCGTCCGCCGAACGCAACAACCGGATCGAGGTGATCCTGCTGCGCCGGGACCGCTAATCGGTCGAATTTTATCTGTTAGCTCCGTGTTAATGCGCCGTGCTGCAACGTGATCCGCACAGGAATCGAAGCTGCAGAAAGGCGCTTTAAATGACGATATCGTCCTCGCTCAGCGCAGGCGTGGCCGGGTTGAATGCCAATGCCACCCGGCTGGCAGCGATTTCCGACAACATCGCGAATTCGGGCACCTTTGGCTACAAACGGGCCTCGACCGATTTCACCAGCATGGTGATCACCTCTTCGCGCGGGGCGGGTACCTATTCGGCGGGCGGCGTCCGCGCCTCTACCGTGCGGCTGATCGACGAACGCGGCGATCTTGTGGGTACCGGAAACCCGCTGGACCTGGCGATTGCCGGGCGGGGGATGCTGCCGGTGATCAACGAGGTGTCGCTGGGCAATGCACTCAGCGACACGCCGCTCCTGATGACCCGGACCGGCAGTTTCCGCACCGACGCCGACGGCGTGATGAAGACCGATTCCGGACTGGTCCTTCTCGGCTGGCCGGCCGACGCCGACGGCACGATTCCGTCGAACCCGCGCGACACGATCTCTGGCCTCGTGCCGATCGTGATCAACACCAACCAGACTGCGGGTGATCCGACGACCACGATGAATCTTGGCGTCAACCTGCCGGCAACCTACACCGTCGCCGGGTCCACCGCGGTGCCGCCGCCGCTGTCGGTGGAGTATTTCGGCAACCTTGGCACCTCGGAATCACTTCAGGTCACATTCGTTCCCGTCGTTCCCGCCAGCGGGTCTTCGAACCAGTGGACGATGCAAATTCGCGATTCGGCCTCGAACAATGCTCTGATCGGCGAGTACAGCCTCACCTTCGATGATTCCCGCGGGGCCGGCGGCACGCTTGCGGCTGTCTCCGTGGTGTCTGGTGGGGCCTACAATCCGGCCGATGGCACTCTGGCCCTGACGGTTGCTGGCGGCCCGATGACCGTTGGCATCGGCCGGCTGGGCGACCCGAACGGATTGACCCAGCTGTCGGACAATTTCGCCCCGGTCTCGATCACCAAGAACGGCTCGCCGGTCGGGAACCTGACGACGGTCGAAATAGACGAAAAGGGCTATGTCAACGCCACCTATGACACCGGCTTCACCCGCCGTCTCTACCAGATTCCAATCGTCGACGTGCCGAACCCGAACGGCCTGCTGTCCTTGTCGAACCAGACCTACCAGGTCTCGCCCGAGTCGGGCTCGTTCTTCCTCTGGGATGCGGGCTCGGGTCCGACCGGTTCGATCCAGGGCTATTCGCGCGAAGGCTCGAAGACCGATGTTGCGGCGGAACTGACCAACCTGATCCAGACCCAGCGCGCCTATTCCTCGAACGCCAAGGTGATCCAGACGGTCGACGAGATGCTGCAGGAAACCACCAACATCAAGCGGTGATAGGCGATGAGCGTCACCTCCGCCCTCGCCGGAGCCCTGTCTGGTCTCTCGGCCACTTCGCGCCAGGCGGAAATCCTGTCGTCGAACGTGGCCAATGCGACCACGCCGGGCTATGCGCGCCGCCAGGTGAGCCTCGGCTCGGCTGTGCTGGCCGGGCAGGGCCAGGGGGTGCAGGTCCTTGGCGTCACCCGCGATGTCGACCGGCAGCTGCTGGGCGAACGGCGGATTGCACAGGCCGGCGGCAGCGACCGGGATGTGCGGGCCGATTTCCTGCGCCGGGTCGAGCAGACCCTGGGCACGCCGGACAGCGAAGGCTCGCTGGCAGCGCGGTTGGCTGCCTTTGATCAGGCGCTGGTCGAAGCGGCAGGCAGGCCGGACTCGCAGGCGCGGCTGAATGGCATCGCGACGACCGCCAGGTCGCTCGCCGCCGGGCTGGCGGCCGCGACGGCCGACATCCAGGCCGCACGCGCCACCGCCGACCGCCGAATCGGCGAAGAGGTCGGCAAGCTCAACTCCACCCTTGCGCAATTGCAGGAGCTGAATGTCGAGCTGCGGTCCTTTACCGGGGCGGGGCGCGACATTTCGGCCCTTCTGGACAAGCGGCAGCAATTGGTCGACCAGATCTCGTCCATCGTGCCGGTGCGCGAAATTCCCCGCGATCTCAACCAGATCGCCCTTTTCACCACCGGCGGCGCGCCACTGCTTGAGGGCTCGCCCTCGGCGATCGGCTTTTCCGCCACCCATACGATCACGCCCGAGATGACCCAGGCGCTTGGTGGGGTGTCCGGCATCACGATCAACGGGCGGCCCTATGACACCACGGGGTCGGCAAGCCCGATCCTTGGCGGCAGCCTCGGAGCGCTGTTTGCGGTGCGCGACGAGCTGGCGGTCAGCGCGCAAGGCAAGCTCGACGCCGTCGCGCGCGACCTGGTGGAGCGGTTTTCGGCCGCCGGGATCGACCCGACCCTCGCCCCGGGCGCGGCGGGCCTTTTCACCGACTCTGGCGCCGCCTTCGACCCGCTGGACGAAACCGGCCTCGCCGGACGGCTGATGCTGAACGCCGCCGCCGATCCGGCCGCTGGCGGCGCCTTGTTCCGGCTTCGCGACGGTCTTGGCGCGGCGGCCGAAGGCCCGCCCGGCGACGGCACACTGCTCGCCCGGCTTCACGCCGCCCTGACCAGCGCGCGTCCGTTGTCCTCGGCAGGTTTCGCGGCGGGCAACCGCAGCTTCGCCACGCTGACGGGCGACCTTCTGTCCGAGACCTCCTCGCAGCGGTTATCGGCGCAATCCGAACAGAGCTTCGCCGCCGCGAAGCTGAACGCCCTCACCGATCTTGAGGCGCAGAACGGCATAGATACCGACCAGGAGATGCAGGACCTCCTGGTGATCGAGAAGAATTACGCCGCCAATGCCAAGGTCATTCAGGCCGTGGCCGACATGATCGACACTCTCATAAGGCTGGACGGATGACCCGGATTTCGGTTGGCGACGCGAGCCTCGCGAACATCCTCTCCCGGCAGGGGGCAGAGTTGCGCGGACAGGTGAACCGTGTCTCGCAGGAGGCGGTGACGGGCAAGGCGTCCGACATCGGCGCCGCCTTGCGCGGGGATTTTTCGCCGCTTCTGGCCATCGACGCCAGCCTGACGCGGCTGGCGGCCTTCGCGTCGAATACCACCGATGCGGCCTTCCAGGCGGCTGCCCAGCAATCGGCCATCGCCGGCCTGACCGGGCTGGCCGGCGGGATCGCCACCACGCTTCTGGGGGCAACAAGCTATTCCACGCCGGCCCAGATCGACACGCTGGCAACCGACGCGAAGGGGCGCCTCGCCTCGGCCATCGGGCTTCTGAACACGCAAGTGTCCGGACGCGCGGTCTTCTCTGGCGTCGCGACCGATACTGCGCCTCTGGGCCAGGTCGACGACATGCTGATCGCGCTGCAGACCGCCGCCACCGGGGCCACGACCGCCGGGCAGGTTTCGGCGGCGGTGCAATCCTGGTTCGCCGATCCCTTGGGCTTCGGCGCCTACTATCAGGGCGGCAATCCGCTTTCTCCCGTCCCGGTCGCTCCCGGCGAGACGGCGGAGATTTCCACCACCGCGATGGATCCGACCCTGCGAGACACGCTGGCCGGTTTCGCGATGGCAGCGCTTCTGGATCGCGGGCTGCTGTCAGGCGACGCGGCCGAGCGGGCGCGGCTGATGCATGAGGCCGGACAGCAACTGGTCGCGACCGAGGATGGCCGTACCACGCTCGCTGCCCGCATCGGAACGGTCGAGGCCAGGATCGAGGCCGCCCGCACCCGCAACTCGGCCGAGGAAACTTCGCTTGGCATCCTGCGGTCCGACATCGGTTCGGTCGACCCCTATGAGGCCGCAACGCGTCTGCAATCGATTCAGGCGCAACTTGAATCGCTCTATCTCGTCACCGCGCGGGTGTCGCGGCTGAGCCTTGTGGAGTATCTCAGATGATCCGCTTCCTTCTGGCGCTGATCCTTACCGCGACGGCCGCCTGGGCCGGGCCGATCCGGATCAAGGATCTGGTCGAGTTCGACGGGGTCCGCGGCAACGATCTGGTGGGCTATGGCCTGGTCGTGGGCCTGAACGGCACCGGCGACGGGTTGCGCAACGCGCCCTTTACCGAAGAGATCATGGCCAACCTGCTGGAACGGCTCGGGGCCAATGTCACGGGCGAGGAGTTCCGCCCGAAGAACGTGGCAGCCGTCTTCGTCACCGCCCAGCTGCCGCCGTTTGCCCGGGCAGGGGGGCGGATCGACGTCACCGTCTCGGCGATCGGCGATGCGAAAAGCCTGCTTGGCGGGACGCTGGTGATGACGCCGATGAACGGGGCGGACGGGCAGATCTATGCGGTGGCGCAGGGGACGATCATTGCAGGCGGGGTTTCGGCAAGCGGCGATGCGTCAAGCGTGACGCAGGGGGTTCCGACTGCCGGAGTGATCCCCTCGGGTGCGCGGGTAGAGCGTGAGGTCGAGTTCGATTTCGCGGGCCTGCCGACCCTGCGGCTGGCCCTGAAGGCAGCGGACTTCACGACAGCGGCGCGGATCGAGCAGGCAGTGAACGGAGAGTTTGGCAAACGGGTCGCGCTGATGCAGGACGCAGGTACCGTGGCGGTGGACATCGGCGCGACCGGCATGGCCTCGCCCGCGCATGTGCTGGCGCGGATCGAGGGCATTCTGGTGGAACCCGAGACGCGGGCGCGGGTGGTGGTGGACCAGCGGTCGGGGACCATCGTGATGGGGGCCGACGTGCGGATCAGCCGGGTCGCGGTGGCGCAGGGGAACCTGACGCTGCGGGTCGAGGAAAGCCCGCTGGTGGTGCAGCCGAACCCCTTTGCCGAGGGGGAGACAGTGGTCGTGCCCCGGTCGAACGCCTCGATCGGCAAGAGCGGGACCGGGCTGGCCGAAGTGCAGGGCGGAACCGACCTTGCCGAGGTGATGGCGGGGCTGAACGCACTGGGGGTCGCGCCGCATGACATGATCGACATCCTGAAAAGCATCAACGCGGCCGGGGCGCTGCATGCGGAATTCGTCGTGAACTGATCGGGCTTTTCGCGATCGGCGAAGTTGCAGGTCCGTCTGTTTCGGTGGCTTCTGGTGCCGCATCAGGACTCTGGCATGGGTCAAGGGGCAGTGGGCCGGAAGTTTACCTCGCGGACCACTCCTGCCGGCGGCGCCATTGCGAATGGGCGCGCACATCGCTGCGGGACCTGCCATATCTTTGGGCTGACCGTCCGGACCAGACCCGAAAGCAGGGCAAAAGCGGCAACCGGGCTGCGCACCGGAAGTGCAGGGCCAGCATCGACGCGCCGACCGGCACGGGGTTGCCCGTCCGGTGTGCCGCAGTTGACCCTTCAGGACGGCGGGCGTAAGCCGGGGGCTGATCCATGAAAGAGCAGTCCCTTGGCCATCCATCTGCACAAATCCGACCTTCCCGACGGTCTTGACCTTGGCCCCGTCGTCGCCATCGACACCGAGACGATGGGTCTTGACCCCCGGCGCGACCGGCTTTGCGTGGTGCAATTGTCGGACGGCAACGGAGACGCGCATCTGGTGCAGATCGCCAAGGGCCAGACCAGCGCGCCGAACCTGGAACGGCTGTTGGCCGACCCTGCGGTGTTGAAGCTTTTCCACTTCGGGCGCTTCGACATCGCCGCGATGAAGCGCGCCTTCGGTGTCACGACCGCGCCGGTCTGGTGTACCAAGATCGCCTCGAAGCTGGTCCGCACCTTCACCGACCGGCACGGGCTGAAATACCTGCTGGCCGACCTTGTCGGCGTCGACGTCTCGAAACAGCAACAGACAAGCGACTGGGGGGCAGATGAGCTGACCGAAGCGCAAAGGGACTATGCCGCCTCGGATGTCCTCTATCTGCACCGGCTGAAGGCCGAACTGGAAGCCCGCCTGGTCCGCGAAGACCGGCTGGACCTTGCACTGCGCCTGTTCGCCTTCCTGCCGACACGGGCGGAACTGGACCTGCTGGGCTGGGACGATGCCAATGACATCTTCCACCACTGACTTTCTCTCCACCGGACGCCGGGTGGTCCGCCGCGAGGCGGGCGCGCTTGAGGCACTGGCCGAGGGGCTGGACGGCAGTTTCAGCAAGGCTGTCGGCCTCCTGATGGCCGCGAAGGGGCGCGTCATCGTCTCGGGCATGGGAAAGTCGGGCCATATCGCGCGGAAGATCGCCGCGACCTTTGCCAGCACCGGCACGCCCGCGCATTTCGTGCATCCGGCCGAGGCGAGCCATGGCGACCTTGGCATGGTGGCCGAAGGTGACGTGCTGATCGTCCTGTCGAATTCGGGCGAGACGCCGGAACTGGCCGACATCCTCGCCCATGCGAAACGCTTCGGCATTCCGCTAATTGGCGTAGCGAGCCGGGAAGGTTCGACCCTGATGCGGCAGGCGACTGTGGGCATCCTTTTGCCACAGGTGCCCGAGGCCTGCGAAAAGGGGATCGTGCCCACCACCTCGACCACGATGACGCTGGCCTTGGGCGATGC
>JAFLCY010000046.1 GCA_017303485.1 Rhodobacterales bacterium | reverse complement strand
CTTCTGCAAGCTCAAGCAGTTCCGCCGCATCGCAACCCGCTTCGAAAAACACGCGACAAACTTCCTCGCCGCTGTCGCTCTCGCTTCCGCCCGGATCTGGCTCAAAACAATTGAGTCCGCGCCCTAGGCGACCAAGGGCATCGCGACCACGCGAATTTTCGCACAAGGCAAGTGCGGGCGTTGCCGCCTCAGCCCTTCTTCTTCACCAGCGCCGCCTCCAGCGCCGCGATCCGGGCTTCCAGCGCCGCGTTCTCCTCGCGCGCTTTCTGCGCCATGGCGCGGGCGGCGTCGAACTCCTCGCGCGTCACGAAATCGCGGTCGGCCATCCAGCGGTCGACAAAGCCGCGCATCGCCGTCTCGGCCTCGGTCTTGGCGCCCTGGGCCACGCCCATCGCATTGGTCATGAGCTGGCTCATGTCGTCGAAGAACTTGTTGCGGGTCTGCATGGGGCCACCTCCTGCTGATCGCCCCTATATGGCCCCGCCCCGCCCGCAGGGCAAGGCGCACCAGACGGGGCGCGGTTGACATCCCCCGCCCCGCCCGCGACAAGCGGTCCCATAGCCGAAAGGGCCCGCATGATCCCCTTCCCCGACATCTCGCCCAACGTTTTCGCCGTCACAATCTTCGGCCGTGAATTCGCCCTGCGCTGGTATGCGCTCGCCTACATGGCGGGCCTCCTCTACGGCTGGTGGATCATCCTGCGCGCCATCCGCACGCCGCGCCTTTGGACGGGCGAACCGCCGCTGACTGCCGAGCAGGTCGAACGCTTCTTCACCTGGGCGGTCGTCGGCGTCATCCTTGGCGGGCGGCTGGGCTATGTGATCTTCTACGAACCCGCCACCTTCCTCGCCGAACCCTGGCGCATCCCCTTCGTCTGGGAGGGCGGCATGTCCTTCCACGGCGGCTTCACCGGGGTGGTGATGGCCGGGATCTGGTTCTGCCGCCGCGAGAAGATCCCGATGCTGTCGATGGGCGACCTTCTGGCCATCGCCGCGCCCATGGGGCTTGGCCTTGGCCGCTTGTCCAATTTCGTCAACGCCGAGCTTTGGGGCCGCCAGACCGACCTGCCCTGGGGCGTGATCTTCCCCGGCACCGCCGCCCAGGCCTGCGGTCAGCTGACCGAGGTCTGCGCCCGGCATCCCAGCCAGCTCTATCAGGCCGCGCTGGAGGGTCTGCTGCTGCTGGTCGTGCTGACCTGGCTGGCCTTCCGGCGGGGCTGGTTCAAGCGCCCCGGCGCGCTGATGGGGCTGTTCCTGACCGGCTACGGCATCGCCCGCTTCCTGGTCGAATTCGTCCGCCAGCCCGACGCGCAGTTCGTGAGCGAGGGCAACCCGATCGGCTGGGCCGTCCAGTTCGGCAGCTACGGCCTGACCATGGGCCAGCTCCTCTCGCTGCCGATGATCGCCGCCGGGCTGTGGTTCGTCCTGCGCGCCCGGAAGGCATGACCCCCCTCGCCCAACTGTTGATCGAGCGTATCCGCGAAGACGGGCCAATCAGCGTGGCCGACTACATGGCCGAATGCCTGCTGCATCCCGTTCACGGCTACTACACCACCCGCGATCCGTTCGGGGCGGCAGGGGATTTCACCACCGCCCCCGAAATCAGCCAGATGTTCGGCGAACTGATCGGCCTTGCGCTGGCACAAGCCTGGCTGGACCGGGGGTCGCCGGCCCCCTTCACCCTGGCCGAGCTTGGCCCCGGTCGCGGCACGCTGATGGCCGACATCCTGCGCGCGACGAAGGGCGTCCCCGGCTTCCACGCCGCCGCGCAGGTGGTGCTGGTCGAGGCGTCGCCCGTGCTGCGCCGGGTGCAGGCCGCGACCCTTGCCCCCTACACGACCGGATGGCTCGACGGTGTAGAAGACTTGCCCGAGCAGCCATTGTTCCTCGTCGCCAACGAATTCCTTGACGCCCTGCCGATCCGCCAGTTCCAGCGTGGGCCAGAGGGCTGGCGGGAACGCCTGATCGGCCTGCGCGCCGATCAACTTACCTTTGGCCTCTCCGCCCCGCTGCCGCAGATCCCGGAGACCCTCGCCTTCCGAAATGCCCCCGAGGGCGCGCTGGTCGAGGACTGCCTTCCCGCCCGCCAAACCGTCGCCGGAGTCGCGACCCGGATCGCTCGGCACGGCGGGCTGGCGCTGATCATCGACTACGGCGGCTGGCAGTCACAGGGCGACACGTTTCAGGCCCTGCGCAACCATGCGCCCGACGACCCGCTCGCCCATCCCGGCGAGGCCGACCTCACCGCCCATGTCGATTTTGAGCCGCTCGCAGCCCTCGCCCCAGCCTTCGCCTATGACAGACAGGGCGAGTTCCTGACCCGCCTTGGCATCGACGCCCGCGCCGAGCGTTTGGCCCGGAACCTGACCGGCGCCGCGCTGGAAAACCACCGCGCCGCGCATCGCCGCTTGACCCACCCGGAAGAAATGGGTTCGTTGTTCAAAGTGCTGGCCCTCACCTCTGCCGGTGCGCCGCCGCCTCCGGGATTCGCCTGATGCCCACGACGCTGGAAATCATCACCTCCGACGCACTGGAAGCCCGCCACGGCTTCTTTACCCGCAAGGGCGGGGCGTCGTCGGGCATCTTCGCCGGGCTGAACTGCGGCACCGGGTCATCCGACCAGACCGAAATCGTCGCCATCAACCGCGCCCGGGTGGCTGCGGCGATGGATGTCGCGCCCGAGGCGCTGGTGACGGTGCATCAGGTCCATTCGGCAAGGGCGCTGCCCGTGACCGGGCCATTGTCGATCCGGCCCGAGGCCGATGCGCTGGTGACTGCCACGCCCGGCGTCCTTCTGGCCGTCCTGACCGCCGACTGCCAGCCCGTGCTGTTCGCCGACCCGAAGGCAAAGGTCGTCGGTGCCGCCCATGCCGGCTGGCGCGGGGCGGTGGATGGCGTGCTGGAAGCCACGCTCGACGCAATGGCGGCGCTGGGGGCGAACCGGTCCGACATCACCGCCGTGATCGGCCCCACGATCAGCCAGGTCGCCTATGAGGTCGGCCCCGATTTCTTTGATCGCTTCCGTGCCGAGGATGAGGCCACCACGCGCTTTTTCGCGAACGGCGAGGGCGACCGGATGCTGTTCGACCTGCCGGGATACGGCCTTTACCGGCTGCGCAATGCCGGGGTGAAACATGCCGAATGGACCGGCCATTGCACCTATCGCGACCCGTCCCGCTTCTATTCCTACCGCCGCACGACGCATGCGCGCGAGGCGGACTACGGACGGCTCATCTCGACAATAAGGCTATAAGACGGCGAAAAGGGGCACGAAAATGCTCCGATTGCTGCACCATTCTTCCCCAACCCTGCCGTAATCTGGGGTCATCGATTTCTCTGTCAGGTTGTACTGCGACGGGGAATGCGATGATCATCCAGATGAAGACCAAGCGCCGCTGGATTCTCTCCATCCTGGAAACCGTCGGCGATGGGGAAGATCCCCGCGTCGTCGCCCGCGCCAGCGTCCGCCAGACTTCGGGCCGCACTGCGATGGTCGCCGGACAGAAGGGGTTCGCCATGCGCCTGAAGACCGCGACCCGCCAGGTCTCCGACGCCGCGCGCTAGAACGGCGGCTCAGGCGTTCTTCGCCAGCCGTGCTTCCAGTATATCGAAGGGCAGGCCGGGTTCGTCCTTCGCACAGCGGATGACCAGGCTCGTCTTCACATTCGCGACGTGGTTCGCCTTCAGCAACTCTTCGGTCAGGAAGCTCTGGAAGGTCGAAAGATCCGGCGCCACGCATTTCAGGATGAAGTCGATCTCGCCGTTCAGCATGTGACACTCGCGCACCAGGGGCCAGGCCCGGCAGCGCGCCTCGAAGGCCGACAGGTCCGCCTCGGCTTGGGAGTTCAGCCGCACCATTGCGAAAACCTGCACTTCGAATCCCAGTTCCCGCGCATTGATGTCGGCGTGATAGCCCCGGATGAAGCCCTGTTCCTCCAGCCCCCGCACCCGGCGCAGGCAGGGCGGGGCCGAGATTCCCACCCGGCTGGCCAGCTCCACATTGGTCATCCGGCCATCGGCCTGCAGTTCCGCAAGAATCTGGCGGTCGATGGGATCAAGCTTGTGCGCGGCCATGGTGCCTCCGTTCTGGGGTCTTACTTACGCGGCAGGCCCCGGTTGCGCAATATTATTTCAACTTCGCGCAAGAATCCGATGCCTTCTGCCTGGCGCATGGCGGCCATGCGGGGGCTTTCCGCTGTCGGCCTGCGTGGCTATATCGGGGTCCGGGATTCCACGAGGGTAAAGATGGGCGACGCGCGGCATACCAAGGTTCTGATCATCGGCTCCGGCCCTGCGGGCTATACCGCCGCGGTCTATTCCGCCCGCGCCATGCTGGAGCCCCTGCTGATCCAGGGCCTGCAACCCGGCGGCCAGCTGACCATCACCACCGATGTCGAGAACTGGCCCGGCGACCATACCGTCCTTGGTCCGAACCTGATGGTGCGGATGGAGGAACATGCCAGGGCGATGGGGGCTGAGGTGATCTCGGACTATATTACCGCGCTCGATCTCTCAAAGCGTCCCTTCACCGCGACCGCCGACAGCGGCACCACCTACACCGCCGATGCCGTGATCCTTGCCACCGGCGCGCAGGCGAAATGGCTGGGCCTGCCCAGCGAGGAAAAGTTCAAGGGTTTCGGCGTCTCGGCCTGCGCGACCTGCGACGGGTTCTTCTACCGCGGCAAGGAAGTTGTGGTGATCGGCGGCGGCAATACCGCCGTCGAAGAAGCGCTGTTCCTGACCAATTTCGCCTCGAAGGTCACGCTGGTCCATCGCCGCGACAGCTTCCGCGCCGAGAAGATCATGCAGGACCGCCTGTTCAAGAACCCGAAGATCGAGGTGGTCTGGGACAGCGAAGTGACGGATGTCCTCGGCACCGAGACCCCGCTCGGGGTGACGGCAGTGAAGGTGCGCAACGTGAAGACCGGGGCGGAATCGGAAATTCCCTGCGCCGGGTTCTTCGTCGCCATCGGCCACGCCCCGGCCTCCGAACTGGTGAAGGACCAGCTGCCGCTGCATTCGGGCGGCTACGTAGTGGTGGAACCGGGCTCGACCCGCACCGCGATCCCCGGCGTCTTCGCGGCGGGGGACCTGACCGACCACATCTACCGGCAGGCCGTCACCAGCGCCGGAATGGGTTGCATGGCGGCGCTGGATGCAGAGAAGTTCCTCGCGGGGCACTAGGGAATGCAGGCGTTCGAGGGTGTCGCCTGGCGCATGATCACCGCCGGAGCCGATCCCTTGGGTCCGGCAACGGCCCCGGTCGGCCGTTTCCATCATGCCGGCCAGATCGCGCTCTATACCTCGCTGACGGTCGAGGGCACGGTCGTGGCCATGCAGCGCTACCTGCGGCCCGATGATCCACCGCGCGAAGTGGTGCCGCTGACCATCCGGGCAACCCGCCTGGCCGACCTGCGCGGAAACCCCGAAGCCTCGGTGGTCTGGCAGGACATGCATGCGGCAGGGGCTGCGTCTCCGACCTGGGCGTTTTCCGACCGGGCGCGTCAGGCGGGCGCCGAAGGCATGCTCTATTCCTCGCGCTCGCGCCCCGACCTGACCCATCTGGTCCTGTTCGACCTCACCGTGATCCGGGAGGTCGGCCTGTCCCAGGCGCTGGACCTCGACCAGCCGCATTGAAGCCGCCTGCTCGCAGGCGGGCCAGTTGCCCGCCGCCGACTTCGGCTCCTCCGCGCGTCTCTGGCGAGGAGTGACGCAGTCAGCGACGAGCGGGCCCGTCAGCGCAGCCGCAAACCGTCCTTGTCGAACAGCATCGCATCCACGGCGTCGAAGCTGAGACCGACCATCGCGCCCGGCTCCAGCGACACCTGGTCATGCCGTTCCACGATCAGCTTCTCGCCGGACGGCGCAGAGAGGTGGACGTAGGAAACACCCCCCAGGGCCTCGGTCAGTTCCACCCGGTGCGTCGCGCCGTCCACGATCTTCAGGTGCTGCGGACGCAGGCCCACCGTCACCTCTGCCCCCCGCGCGGGAAGGTCCACAGAGGTTGCGACCGTGCCAAGCCCCGGCACCGAAACCGCCCCGGCCTCGGCAATTCCGGCCACGAAATTCATCGCCGGGCTGCCGATGAACCCGGCCACGAAGCGGTTGTCAGGATCGTTGTAAAGGTCAAGCGGCTGGCCCACCTGTTCGATCCGCCCCGCGCGCAGCACGACGATCTTGTCGGCCAGCGTCATCGCCTCGACCTGATCATGGGTCACATAGATCATCGTCGCACCGATCTCGCGGTGCAGGCGGGCGATTTCGACCCTCATCTCGACGCGCAACTCGGCATCAAGGTTCGACAAGGGTTCGTCAAACAGGAACACCTCCGGCCCTCGCACGATGGCGCGGCCGATGGCGACGCGCTGGCGCTGGCCGCCGGACAGGGCCTTGGGCTTGCGCTCCAAAAGCGGCTCCAGCTTAAGGATGCGCGCGGCCTCGGCCACCTTGGCGGCGGTTTCCGCCTTGGGGTGGCCGGTCATCTTCAGACCGAAGCCCATGTTTTCCGCCACCGTCATGTGCGGATAAAGTGCATAGGTCTGGAACACCATCGCCACGCCCCGCTCGCTGGGGTCGATCCGGGTGACGTCGCGCGCCCCGATCCGCATCGCCCCCTCCGTCGTCTCCTCCAGCCCCGCGATCATTCGCAGAAGCGTCGATTTCCCGCAGCCAGAGGGGCCGACGAAAACGCAGAATTCGCCGTCGTCAATCTTCAGGTCGACCCCGTGGATCACCTGCACGTCGCCGTATCGCTTGACGACCTTTTCCAGCGTCACTCCCGTCATGGGTTTCCTCCCCCGGTTAAACCTGTTCCGGAAAGCGCCAGCTTTCCGCCGCTGCGGCGATCTTCGCCGCGATGTCCTTGATCTCGGGCGCCAGCGCACCGAGGGCCTCCAGCGTCGTTCGCGCCGTGGTCGAGGTGACCGACAAGGCCCCGATCACCCGTCCCGTGCGGGTCAGGATCGGTGCAGCGCAGCAGATGATTCCCGGTTCATGCTCTTCGCGGTCCCAGGCATGGCCCCGGTCGCGAATCGCCTGAAGCTCGGCCGTCAGAGCCTCGCGGCTGGCCAGCGTCTGGGCGGTGTGGCGGTGAAAGCTCTGCCGGGCCAGCGCGGTTTCCAGCGCGTCCGGCGGCAGGTAGGCGAGCATCGCCTTGCCGACGCCGGTGCAATAGGCGGGGCCGACTTTCCCGGCCTGGGCGAACATCTCGACCGGGCGTTCGGCATTGCGTTTGTCGACATACAGGACCTGACCGAAATCCAGCTGCGCGAGGTGAACCGTCTCGCGGGTTTTCGCTGACAGATCATCAAGATAGGGTCGCGCGATGGGCGCGAGCGACGACTGGGACCACGCGGCATGGGCCAGCCGCACAAGCCGCACCCCAAGGGCATAGGTGCCCAGATCGGGGTCCAAGGTCAGCATGCCCTGATGGGTCAGGGTCTGGAGCAGCCGGTAAAGCGTGGCCTTGGGATACTGCGACTGCACCAGGAGGTCGGAGAACCGCACGGGGCGGCCATGGCTGGCCACCATGTCCAGCACATCCAGTGCCTTTCCGACCGTTCCATCCGCGTGACCTTCGGCGCCCATTTTCTCTCCGATGAGGTGATTGTTGACAGCATAGACATTAACCGACATAGTTTTCAATATTCAAGACTTAGTTTCAAATAGTGAAACCAAAGGGAGGAAACCATGGTTCACAAGACACTGGGTACACTTGCGCTGGGGGCGGCCTTGCTGCTGTCCACCGCGGCGATGGCGCAGGACAAGCGCGTCGTGAAATACAATGCGGACTACGACCCAATCCCGCTTGCGGGGATGGAGGCGCTGATCGCCGATTTCGAGGCCGCGAACCCCGACATCGACATCCAGCTGAACAACTTCGACCATGAAGGCTACAAGACCGCGATCCGCAACTTCCTGACCACCGACCCGCCGGATCTGGCGAACTGGTACGCCGGGAACCGGATGGCCCCCTTCGTCAATGCCGGGCAGTTCCTCGACGTGACCGATGTCTGGACCGAGAACGGGCTGGACGATGCTCTGGGGTCTGCTGCCGCCTCGATGACCATCGACGGCAAGAAATGGGGCGTGCCCTATACCTACTACCAGTGGGGCATCTATTATAACCGCGACGCCTATAAAGCCGCCGGGGTTGAACTTCCGGGCGAGAACGGCGTGACCTGGGACCAGTTCGTCGCCAATTGCGAGGCGTTCAAGGCCGCCGGCATCGACTGCATCACCACCGGGACCAAGGCTCTGTGGCCCGGGGCCGGCATCTTCGACTATCTGTCGCTGCGCACCAACGGCTACGAATGGCACATGGACCTGACCGCCGGGAAGGTTCCGTGGACCGATGACAAGGTGAAGGCCGTCTTCGCCGAATTTGCCAAGATCCAGCCCTACATCACCGCGAACCACGCGGCGATCGACTGGCAGGATGCGGCGGCGCTTCTGGTGCAGGGCAAGGCCGCCCATTACGTCATGGGCAACTTCGCCGTCGGCAACTTCAAGGAAGGCGGCATGACGGACGAAAACCTCGGCTTCATGATCTTCCCGGAGATCACGGCGGGCCTGCCGCGCGCCGAGGAAGCACCGACCGACACGATCCACATCCCGGCCGGCGCCAAGAACCCTGACGATGCGAAGAAGTTCCTGGCCTTCGTCGCCTCGGCTGACGCGCAGACCAAGTACAATGCCGCAGTGAACCAGCTGCCGACCAACAAGAACTCGTCGGTCGGCGAGGATCCGTTCCTCAAGGCCGGTTTCGCCTCGCTGTCCAGCGCTTACGCTTTGGCGCAGTTCTTCGACCGCGACGCCCCGGCCGAAATGGCCAAGGCGGGCATGGAAGGCTTCCAGCAGTTCATGGTCCAGCCGGACCAGCTGGACGCGATCCTCGAACGGCTCGAACAGGTCCGCGCCAAGGTCTACAAGTAAGGCTCCCCGCGGGCGCGGCTTCGGTCGCGCCCGTGACCCTGCATCCCCGAAGGTGCGCAGCCTTCGGGGATTTTGCCGCCCCAACCGCGCGAGGCTCCCATGTCGACCACCTGGAAAGCGAACCAGCGACGTCTGGCCCCCTGGCTGTTCCTTGCGCCCGGGCTGTTCATGTTCGCGGTCTACGTCATCATCCCGATCTTCCAGTCGATGTGGATCAGCTTCTACGACTGGGACGGGCTGGGCGAGAAGACCTGGATCGGGCTGGACAACTACCGCGAGATGTCCAGTGACCCGAACATGGTCACCAGCTTCAAGAACAACATCATCTGGCTGGTGCTGTATCTTCTGGCCGTCCCCGCCGGGCTGCTGATCGCGATCTTCCTGAACCAGACCGTCACCGGCATCCGGCTCTACAAGTCGCTGTTCTTCTTTCCCTTCGTCATCTCTCAGGTCGTCGTCGGCCTGATCTTCTCGTGGTTCTACGCCCCGAATTTCGGCCTTTTGTACCTGGTGATCGAGAAGCTGACCGGACAGGGCGTCGCCATCCTCGCCGACCCCAACCTTGTCACCTACGGCATCATCGCCGCCGGGCTTTGGCCGCAGATCGCCTATGTGATGATCCTGTACCTGACCGGCCTCAACAACGTCTCCCCGGATCAGGTGGAGGCGGCGCGGCTGGACGGGGCGAAGGGCTGGAAGATGCTCTACTACGTCATCCTGCCGCAGCTGCGCCCCGCCACCTTCATCGCAGTGGTCGTCACCGTGATCGGTGCGCTTCGCAGCTTCGACCTGGTGTCGATCATGTCCGAAGGCGGGCCGTTCGGATCCAGCCGCGTGCTGTCCTACTACATGTACGAGACCGCGCTCAGCGAATACGGCTACCGCATGGGCTATGGCGCCGCCATCGCCGTGGTCCTGTTCGCCATCATGATGGTCTTCATCTCGGGCTTCATCTGGAAGATGTGGCGCGACGAAACGGAGCGTTGACCCATGTTCCCCAGACCCATCCAGCAACGCTCGCAAGCTGCCCAGTGGATCTATTCCATCGCGCTGCCCCTGGCCCTGCTCCTGTGGCTGTTCCCGCTTATCGGCGTCGCGATCACCTCGGTCCGGCCCGCCTCGGACCTTGCCGCCGGGAACTACTTCGGCGTGCCGTCCTATCTGGCATTCGAGAACTATGCCGACGTGTTCCGCAACACGCCGATGCTGCAATACATCAAGAACAGCTTCATCGTGACCATCCCCACGGTGATCGGCGCGGTGGCGCTGTCGCTGATGACGGGCTTCGCGCTGGCGGTTTACAGCTTCCGCGCCAACCTGTTGATCTTCTTCATGTTTGTCGCCGGTAACTTCGTGCCGTTCCAGATCCTGATGGTCCCGGTCCGCGACATGACCCTGAACCTCGGAATGTACAACACCTACTGGGGCCTGGCGCTCTTCCATATCGCCTTCCAGACCGGGTTCTGCACCCTCTTCATGCGCAACTTCATCAAGGCGCTGCCGTTCGAGCTGATCGAGGCCGCCAGGGTCGAAGGCGTCGCCGAATGGCGGATCTTCTGGTTCATCGTCCTGCCCCTGATGCGGCCCGCCATCGCGGCGCTGTCGGTCCTGATCTTCACCTTCATCTGGAACGACTTCTTCTGGGCCACGGTCCTGACCACCTCACCCGAGGCGCAGCCGATCACGGCGGGCCTCTCGTCCCTCAACGGCCAATGGGTCGCCGCCTGGCACCTTGTCAGCGCGGGCTCGATCCTGGCCGCCCTTCCTCCCGTGGCGATGTTCTTCCTGATGCAGAAGCATTTCATCGCGGGCCTTACTCTCGGAGCCGTCAAATGACCAAGATTGCCTTTATCGGGGCCGGTTCGACCGTCTTCATGAAGAACCTGATCGGCGATGCCTTGCAGATGCCGGCGCTGTCGGGTGCCACCATCGCGCTGATGGACATCGACCGGAAGCGGCTGGAGGAATCAGAGCTGGTGGCGCGCAAGATGGTCGCCAGCCTTGGCGTTTCGGCCTCGGTCGAGACGCATATGGACCAGCGCCGCGCCATCGCGGGGGCGGATTTCGTGATCGTCGCCTTCCAGATCGGCGGCTACAAGCCCTGCACGGTGACCGATTTCGACCTGCCAAAGCAGGTCGGTCTGCGCCAGACCATCGCCGACACGCTGGGCATCGGCGGCATCATGCGCGGCCTGCGCACCGTGCCGCATCTGTGGAAATTGGCCGAGGACATGCGCGCGGTCTGCCCGAACGCAATCATGCTGCAATACGTCAACCCGATGGCAATCAACACCTGGGCGCTGGGGGCGAAATACCCCGATATCCGGCAGGTCGGCCTCTGCCATTCGGTGCAGGGCACCGCCGAGGAACTGGCCCGCGATCTGGATATTCCGGTCGCTGACCTGCGCTACCGCGCGGCGGGCATCAACCACATGGCCTTCTACCTGAACTTCGAGGCCCGGAACCCTGATGGGTCGTATCGCGACCTCTACCCCGCGCTGCTTGATGGCTACCGGAAGGGCGCGATCCCGAAGCCCAGCCACTGGAACCCGCGCTGCCCGAACAAGGTACGCTATGAGGTGATGACACATCTTGGGCATTTCGTCACCGAAAGCTCGGAGCATTTTGCCGAATATGTCCCATGGTTCATCAAGACCCACCGCCCCGACCTGATCGAGACTTTCGGCATCCCCCTGGACGAATACCCGATCCGCTGCGAGGAACAGGTCGCCCGCTGGGCCAAGCAGGCCGAGGACTATCGCAAGGCCGACAAGATCACCGTCAAGCCGACACATGAATATGCCGCGACGATCATGAACTCGGTTGTCACCGGCACGCCTTCGGTCATCTACGGCAACGTGCCGAACCGGGGCTACATCCCCCAGCTTCCGCCGGGTGCTGCGGTCGAGGTGCCGACCCTGGTCGATGCCAACGGCCTTCAGCCGACCACGGTCAACGACATCCCGCCGCAGCTGATCGCGCTGATGCGGACCAATGTGAACGTGCAGGAACTGACCGTCGCCGCGCTGATGCAGGAAAACCGCGAGAATATCTATCACGCCGCCATGCTGGACCCGCATACGGCGGCAGAGCTTGACCTGCGGCAGATCCGGAAACTCGTCGATGATCTGATCGCCGCCCATGGCGACTGGATGCCTGCATGGCTAAGGTCGCGCAAAGCGGCATAGGGGCAGCAAATGGCAGCGACATTCGACGATCTCAGGGGCCAATCGGTCTTTATCACTGGCGGCGGTTCCGGCATCGGCGCCGCCCTGACCGAGGGCTTTCTGCGACAGGGCGCAAAAGTCGCCTTCTGCCAGCGCTCGGATGCAACGCCGTTCTGCGATACGATGGAACAGGCCACCGGCAACCGGCCCCTGTTCCTGCCCTGCGACATCGCGGTGACCGATCAGTTGCAACTGACCCTCTCCACCGCCGCGCGGGTGCATGGGCCGATCACGGTGCTGGTCAACAACGCCGCCAACGACACGCGGCATGAGACGCTGAAGACGGACGAGACCTTTTGGGACTGGTCGATGGCGATCAACCTGCGCTCCTACTTTTTCGCCTGCCAGTCGGTGATCCCCGGCATGAAGGCGGCGGGGGGCGGCAGCATCATCAACTTCTCCTCGATCAGCTTCATGATGGCCGACAAGGGCTATGCCGCCTACATCACCGCGAATGCCGGGATCGTCGGCCTGACCCGGACCCTGGCGCGGGAATTCGGCCCCGACCGCATCCGCGTCAACGCCATCGCGCCCGGCTGGGTGCTGACCGAGCGGCAGAAAGAGCTTTGGGTCACACCGGAGGCGTTGGCCTCGCATCTGGCCAGGCAATGCCTGCCCGACCCGATCGAACCTGCGGACATGGCGGGCGCGGTCTTGTTCCTGGCCTCCAGTGCCTCGCGGATGATGACCTCGCAGACGCTGGTGCTGGACGGGGGGGTCATCCCGTCATGACCAACCCCGTTGATCCCGCATGGATCGCCGTCGATTGGGGCACCTCGAACCTCCGGGCCTGGGCTATGGGGCCGGACGGCTGCGTGCTGGCCGAGGCATCGAGCGAGGACGGCATGGGCAAGCTGACCCGCGACGGGTTCGAGCCCGCGCTCTTGCGGCTGATCGGACCCTGGCTGGCCGGGCGCGCCCCGGTCGTCGCCTGCGGCATGGTCGGCAGCCGCCAGGGCTGGTGCGAGGCGCCCTACCGGACGGTGCCCTGCACCCCGCTGGACCGGGCGGCAGAGGTGCTGGCGCCGACCACGGATGCCCGCCTGCGCGTCACCATTGCCCCTGGGTTGAAGCAGACCGCCCCGGCCGATGTCATGCGCGGCGAGGAAACCCAGATCGCCGGGGCATTGCGGCTCATGCCCGGATATGACGGCGTGCTTTGCCTGCCGGGGACGCATTCCAAATGGGCCCATATCAGCGCGGGCGAGGTGGTCAGTTTCCAGACCTTCATGACCGGCGAGATGTTCGCGCTTCTGTCCGAAGCCTCGGTCCTGCGGCACGGAATGCAGGGCGGGGGCTGGGACGAAGCCGGTTTCGAGGCTGGCGTCTCGGACGCGCTGTCGCGCCCCGAACGTCTGGGCGCGCGGCTGTTCTCGCTGCGGGCCGAGGGGCTGATCGCGGGCCTGTCGCCTGCCGCCGCGCTGTCGCGCCTCTCGGGCCTTCTCATCGGCACCGAACTGGCCGCGGCCAAGCCCTACTGGCTGGGCCAGCGTGTCACCCTTGTCGGGGCCGAAAGGCTTTCGGCCGCCTATGCCCGCGCGCTTGCCTTGCAAGGGGTGGAGGCAACCCGGCTGTCGGCCACCGACTGCACCCTTGCGGGCCTCGCCTCGCTTTCCCCCCAGATTGAGGGTGTCCCCCGATGACTGTCGCCACGACCCATCGCAACCTGATCGCCATCCTGCGCGGCATCACCCCGCCCGAGGCCGCCGACGCCGCAAGGGCGCTGGTCGGCGCCGGGATCACCCGCATCGAAGTGCCGCTGAATTCGCCCGATCCCTTCGCCTCGATCGCCACAATGGTCGCAGCCGTGCCGGGGGCCGAGATCGGCGCCGGGACAGTGCTGACGGTAACGCAAGTGGCGCAGGTGAAGGCGGCGGGCGGCACTCTCGTCGTCTCGCCCAACTGCGACGCCGAGGTGATCCGCGCGACCCGGGCCGCAGGCATGGCCTCCTGGCCCGGGGTGATGACGCCGACCGAGTGCTTCGTGGCGATCCAGGCCGGGGCGACGGGCCTGAAGCTTTTCCCCGGCAACCTGCTTGGCCCCGAGGGGCTGAAAGCGATCCGCGCCGTGCTGCCGAAGGACTTGGCCGTGTATGCCGTCGGCGGCGCGGGGCCGGCGAACTTTGCCGACTGGGCACGGGCCGGCGCGAACGGCTTTGGCATCGGCACCGCCCTCTACACGCCCGGACTGTCGACGGACGAGATCGCCGGCAAAGCCGCCGCCATTGTCGCCGCCCATGACGAGGTTTTCCGATGATATTCGATGCCCGCCCCTGCGAGCTTGGCGAAGGACCGCTCTGGCATCCGCTTCGCGGCGAATTGTTCTGGTTCGACATCCTGAACCGCACGCTGCACTCGCAAGCCCGCTCCTGGGGCTTTTCGGGCTTTGTCTCCGCCGCCGGATGGATCGACCGCGACAGCCTGCTGATCGCCAGCGAAACCGGGCTGATCCGCTTTGACCTGACCACCGGCAGCGAGCATGTCGTGATCGAGGTCGGCACCGCCCTCACCCGGTCGAACGACGGCCGCGCCGACCGGCAGGGCGGGTTCTGGTTCGGGACGATGGGGAAGGCCGCGGAAAAGGGCGCGGGCGCGATCTGGCGCTGGCACCGGGGCGAATTGCGCCAGCTTTTCAAGGGGATCAGCATCCCGAACGCGATCTGCTTTTCTCCGGACGGCAGCGCCGCGCATTTCACCGACACCGCGCAAGGCAAGGTATTGAAGGTCGCCCTCGACGCGCAGGGCTGGCCGAAGGGTGAGCCGGAGGTCTGGCTAGATCTTGCGCGCGCGGGCCTCAACCCCGACGGCGCGGTGATCGACGCCGAGGGACGGTTCTGGAATGCGCAATGGGGCGCAAGCCGCGTGGCCTGCTATGGCCCCGACGGCACCTTCATTGACGCAGTGGAAACCCCCGGCGCGCCGCATTCCTCCTGCCCGGCCTTCGGAGGGCCGGACCTGACCACGCTCTATGTCACCACCGCGCTTGAACACATGGACACCGATGCGCGTGCCCGCCATCCGGCATCCGGCCAGGTCTTCGCCTTTCCCTCGGTCGCCACCGGCCTTCCCGAACCTCAGGTGATCCTATGAAACGTACCCTTGGCGTCTGCTACTACCCCGAACACTGGCCCGAGGCGCAGTGGACCAAGGATGCCGCTCGGATGGCCGCCCTCGGCCTGACCTGGGTCCGCATCGGCGAATTCGCCTGGACCCGGATGGAGCCGGAGCCCGGCCGCTATGACTGGGGCTGGCTGGACCGCGCCATTCAGACGCTGGGCAAACATGGCCTGAAGGTCGTGCTTGGCACCCCAACAGCCACCCCGCCGCGCTGGATGATCGACCGGCATCCCGACATGCTGGCCGTCGACAAGGAGGGCCGCCCGCGCGGCTTCGGCTCGCGCCGGCACTATGATTTCTCGCATCGCGGCTACCGCGCGGAATGCGCCAAGATCGTGACGGCCATGGCAGAACGCTACGGCCGCAACCCCGTTGTCGCCGCCTGGCAGACCGACAACGAATATGCCTGCCACAGCACCACCCGCAGCTATTCGCCCGCCGCCACCGCCGCCTTCCGCGACTGGCTGGCGCAGAAATACCAGTCGCCCGATGCCTTGAACCGGGCCTGGGGCAATGTGTTCTGGTCGATGGACTACAGCGATTTCAACCAGATCGGCCTGCCGAACCTGACCGTGACCGAACCGAACCCGGCGCATGTGATGGACTTCCGCCGCTTCGCCAGTGACGAGGTCGTCAGCTTCAACCGCCTGCAGACCGAGATCATCCGCAAGCATTCCCCCTATCCGATCGCGCACAACTACATGGGCGCGGTGACCGAATTCGACCATTACGCCACCGGCGCCGATCTCGATATCGCGTCCTGGGACAGCTACCCGCTCGGCTTTCTGGTCGACCGCGTGCCCGCCACGCCCGAACACAAGCGCCGCTTCGTCCGTCAGGGCGATCCGGATTTCCAGGCCTTCCACCATGACCTTTACCGCGCCGTAGGCCGGGGCCGCTGGTGGATCATGGAACAGCAGCCGGGGCCAGTGAACTGGGCGCCCTACAACGCCGATCCCTTGCCCGGCATGGCCCGGCTCTGGGCCTGGGAGGCCTTCGCCCATGGCGCCGAGGCGGTGTGTTATTTCCGCTGGCGTCAGGCCCCCTTCGCTCAGGAACAGATGCATGCTGGTCTCCTGCGCCCCGATTCCGTCGCGGCCCCGGCCTTTGCCGAGGCGGGTGAGGTTGCCAAGGAACTGGCCGCGATGCCGGAGGTCGGAACTTGTAAGGCTGACGCCGCGCTGGTCTTCGACTATGCCTCGGAATGGGCCTGGGAGACGCAGCCGCAGGGCCGGGGGTTCAGCCATCTCTGGCTTGCGTTCCAGATGTATCGCGGCCTCCGCCGCCTAGGGCTGAACGTCGACGTCCTGCCACCCGACACGGCCGACCTCTCCGCCTACAAGCTGGTGCTGGCGCCCGGGGTCTGCACGCTCTCCGACCCGCTGAAAGCCGCGCTCAGGGCGTACAAGGGCACCGCGATCCTTGGTCCCCGCACCAATGCCAAGACCCCGGACTTCGCGACCCCGGTGCCGCTGCCGCCCGCGCTGCCCGGCCTTGAGGTCGTGGTCGCCCGTGCCGAAAGCCTGCCGCCCGACGTGCCGGTGCCGCTGGCCCAGGGCGGCAACCTCTGGCATTGGCGCGAGGTGCTGGAAGGCCATGCGACAGTGACCGAGGTGGCCGAGGACGGCTGTCCCGCACTCGTCTCGGCGGGCAAGCTGCACTACCTTGGCGGCTGGCCGGATGATGAGGCGCTGACCCGAATCCTGAACCGCGCCTGCACGGCCGAAGGAATCGAGACCGATCCCCTGCCCGAAGGCCTCCGCCTCCGCGACACGGCAACGCACCGGTTCCTGTTCAACTACAACCCGGTCCCGGTGGAATGGGACGGGGTGACGATCCCCGCCGCCGGAGTGCATTGGACGAAATTGTAGGGTGGGCAATCTGCCCACCTCACGCCTGCATCAGCCTTCGACGACGACCGTTCCTGTCACCGGCAGGAAAGCTGCCGCGTTCGGCCCGAGGGTAAGCCTCTCGCCCTGAAGCACCGCATGGAGCGATGGGCCGACCGGGGCACCCACGCCGGTAACCGCCAGCGACAGCGCCACCGGCGACAGGTTGAAGAGGCAAAGGAGCGCACCCTCCCCCTCGCCACGGACAAAGCCCAGCACCGGCTCGCGCAGGGTCAGGAACCGGCTCTTTCCCTCGCGCAGCGCGGTCGAGCCCTTTCGGAAGGCGATGAGCGCCCGGTAATGCTCCAGCACAGACCCCTGCGCACCGGTCTGCGCGGCGACGTTCCGTGCCGCCTGTTCGGGTTTCACCGGCAGCCAGGGCGTCCCGCTGGTGAAGCCCGCGTTGGGCGAGGCGTCCCAGACCATCGGAGTCCGGGTGTTGTCGCGCCCGATCGGCTCCGGCCAGAAGGCGATGCCCTGCGGATCGGTCAGTTCCTCGAAATCGAGCGGCGTGTCGGTCTGGCCCAGCTCCTCGCCTTCCCACAGGCAGACCGAGCCCTCGAAGGCCAGAAGCAGCGAGCCCGCCTGCCGGGCCACCGCCTCGACGCTGGTCCCGTGTTTCGCCCAGCGCGTCGCATGGCGGACGACATCGTGGTTGGAAAACGCCCACATCGGCCAGCCATCCGGCGCGCCCTTGAAGAAGCCTTCCACCCGGTCGCGGAAATAGGCGGCATCGAACTCGTAGCCCATCAGCTCGAAGGAATAGCACTGATGCAGCCGCCCCGGCGCGGTGTATTCGCCCATCATCCGGATCGCGTGGTGCTGCTCGCCCATCTCGCCCACGCTGGCCGCGCCGTACTCGTCCAGAAGCTTGCGGATGCGCTCCATCCACAACAGGTTCTCGGGCTGGTTCTTCGAGAAGATGTGGTACTGCATCCCGTAAGGGTTGCCCTCGGGTTCCGCCTTCACCCGGTAGTCCGCCGGGTCGTCGCGGAACAAGGCATCCTGGAAGAAATAGTTCACCGTGTCGAAGCGGAAGCCGTCCACCCCACGCTCCAGCCAGAAGCGCATATTCTCCAGCGCCCAGTCCTGCACTGCCGGATTGTGGTAGTTCAGGTCGGGCTGCGAGGTCAGGAAGTTGTGCAGATAATACTGCTTCCTGCGCGCGTCCCACTGGAAAGCCGGGCCGCCGAAGACCGAAAGCCAGTTGCAGGGCGGCAGGCCGTCATGCTTCGGATCGGCCCAGACATACCAGTCGGCCTTCGGGTTCACCCGGTCCTTGCGGCTTTCCGCGAAATAGGGGTGCTGGTCCGAGGTGTGGCTGAGGACCTGGTCGATGATCACCTTCAGCCCCAGCTCATGCGCCCGGGCGATCAGTGCGTCGAAATCGGCCAGCGTGCCGAAGACCGGATCGACCGCGCAATAGTCCGAGACATCATAGCCCATGTCCTTCATCGGGCTTTTGAAGAAGGGCGAGAGCCAGACCGCATCCACCCCAAGATCGGCCAGATAGGGCAGCCGACGGGTGATGCCGGGCAGGTCGCCCACGCCGTCGCCGTTGGAATCCTGGAACGACCGGGGATAGACCTGATAGGTCACCGCACCACGCCACCATTCGCTCATCCCGGCCTCCCGTCCCATGCGCGCCCGGCCTTACAAAGGCCCCGGTCCGGACAAAAGCCCAAAGCGGTTTTGACAAGGCCGGAGCCGCCATATTCCGCCGATCTGCGACTGCTCTGCAACGGTAATTCCGGCATGATCACCATTCGTGGCTGTAACCATCACAATTCTCCATTTGACGTCACTGCGCCACCGGCGCACCTTCCGCGCCCGGCGACCGGAGACCGACATGACCAAGACCCCGCTCATCACCCCCGTCCTGATCGCCGGTTGCGTGATCCTGATGATCTCCTTCGCCGTCCGGGCCAGCTTCGGGGTGTTCCAGATCCCCATCGCGTCCGAGTTCGGCTGGCTCAGGTCCGACTTCTCGCTGGCCATCGCGATCCAGAACCTCGCCTGGGGCATCGGGCAGCCGCTGTTCGGCGCCCTGGCCGAACGCTTCGGCGACCGCCGCGCGATCATCGTGGGCGCGCTGATGTACGCGGCGGGACTTGTACTGTCGGCCTATGCCATCACCCCCGGCCAGCACCAGCTGCTGGCAATCCTGGTGGGCTTCGGCATCGCGGGCACCGGGTTCGGCGTCATCCTCGCCATCGTCGGACGGGCCTCTTCGCCGGAAAACCGGTCGATGGCGCTTGGCATCGCCACTGCCGCCGGATCGGCGGGCCAGGTCTTCGGCGCACCGACTGCCGAATGGCTGCTGCAAAGCTATCACTGGCAGACCGTCTTCATCATCTTCGCGGTGGTGATCCTCGCTACCCTTTCGGCGCTGCCGTTCCTGCGCAGCCCGCAACTGGCCACCAAGCAAGAGCTGGAGGAGAGCCTCGGCACCGTCCTCGTCCGCGCCTTCAAGGACCCGTCCTATACGCTGATCTTCCTGGGCTTCTTCTCCTGCGGCTACCAGCTAGCCTTCATCACCGCCCATTTCCCCGCTTTCGTGACCGAGCTTTGCTCGCCCATCGACGCCGGCGGGATCCTCGCCGCAATCGGTATCACCACGACCTCGGCACTGGGGGCGGTGTCCATTGCCGTGATCGGGCTGTTCAACATCGCGGGCACGCTGACGGCGGGCTATCTCGGCAAGCGCCACACCAAGAAATATCTCCTGTTCTGGATCTACGTCGGCCGGACCGTTGCCGCGGCAACCTTCATCATGCTGCCGATTACACCTGCCTCGGTCCTGATCTTCTCGGTCGTCATGGGGGCGCTCTGGCTGGCCACCGTGCCGCTGACCTCCGGCCTTGTCGCCCATATCTACGGCATCCGCTACATGGGCACGCTGTACGGCTTTGTCTTCCTCAGCCACCAGATCGGCGGGTTCCTCGGCGTCTGGCTGGGCGGGCGGATGTATGACCTGAACGGCGACTACACGCTGGTCTGGTGGATCGGCGTCGGCGTCGGCGCGTTCAGCGCGCTGGTCCACCTGCCGATCCGCGAACGGGCAATGTCTGCGCAGCCCGCCTGAGACGGCTCCTCGTTCGCGTCGCGTCCTCGTCGCAGGGCGCATGGCCCGGCGTGGAGTGCATGAAATGCTCGACGAGCGGCGCTAGTCTTGCGTCATCGGCTGCACGATCAAGACCTCAAGGTCACGCTCGGGGGTGTAATCCGTCTTCTCGACGACAAAGGTCGTCGGGCCGGTCTTCCTGACCCCCTCGGCGCACAGCGAGATCACGTTCTTCGGATCGCCCTTGTCCAGCGTCAGGGTGAACCTGCCGATGGGACCGGCCCAGCTGTTCGCCGTGCGCAGGACGTAAGAGATGTTCCATGCGGTGCCGTAATTGCCGGCCTCGTCGCCCTGCGGATTCTTCAGGGCCTTGGCCATGGCCTTCGAGGTGCCACCGTCGATGCAATATTGGTCGGCGAGCGTGGTCTGGTAATCCTCCGGCGGGTCGGTCCAGTAGAACAGGCCCCCCGGCGGTCGGTTGGTATAGCTGTGGCTGACCTTCAGCACCTGCCCCGCCGGAAAGTCTTGCGTCCAGTGATAGCGGGTGACGATGGACCAGGCGCCCCAGACATCGGGTGGAATGTCGTTGGCCGCATCGCCTTCGTAATATTCGGCCAGCCCAAGCTCGGCGACCTCCTGGCGCCTTTCCTCGGGGAGGCCGAGCAGGACCTCGCGCACCGCCATGTAGTCCAGCGTCAGCGGGATACCCAGTCGCTCAAGCTCCGCGGTCACATCGCGACCCGGATTGTCGTATTGTTTCGACGGCGGGTTCGCCTCGTCATAACCGTCCTCGACAACGGCGATACGGTCGATGGTCACCGCGACGGGCTGGCCATCGACCATGGCGGTGAAGCCCACAAGATCAGGTTGGGACAGGTCCTCGGGCAGGTTCATCATCGCCTCGTATCCGGACCAGACCGCGACCGGGGGCAAAGGGAAGATCACCTCGCCGGTCACGTCCTTGTCGGTCAGGTTGCGGAAGACATAGTCAACCGCCACGGTGTCGATGCCGATGAACAGCCGCTCCTCCTCCATCGCCACCGCCTCGGTCTGATCGAAAGTCAGGCCGGTGGCGGACAACCCGCCAAAGCCGTCGTTGGCCAAGGCTGGGGCGGCAAAGAGAAGCGCTGGCAAAAGGGAATGGCGCATCGGAACCTCCGGAGGGAATTTGTGCATCTGACGATGGAAGCAATTGTCCCGCAAGGGGCGCAACGCGGAGTTCTCGATACCTCCGGACCGATTTCCATACGGAGTTCGGCCTTGCGCCGGGCCGCGGCGCTTGCCACAACCTGCCTGCTCCCGAAAGGTCCGTCCCATGCGCATCGGCATTGCTGCCCTCGTCCTCGCCTACGTCCTCAGCCAGTTCTACCGCGCCTTCCTTGCGGTGATGACCCCGGTGCTGACCCATGACCTTGGCGTATCTGCGGCTGATCTCGCCTCGGCCTCGGGCTGGTGGTTCCTGGCCTTCGCCGCGATGCAGGTGCCCATCGGCTCGGGCCTCGACCGGATCGGGCCACGCCTGACGGCAGGTGTCCTCATGGCGGTAGGGGCCGCCGGCGCGCTCCTCTTCTCGCAGGCGACCGGGGCCTTCCAGATCAAGCTGGCGATGGCGCTGATCGGCGTCGGCTGCGCGCCTGTCCTGATGGCCAGCTATTTCATCTTCGCCCGCCAGTTCTCGCCCGCCGCCTTCGGCACGCTGGCCGCGCTGACGCTGGGGGTGGGGACACTTGGAAACGTGGCGTCCTCGCTGCCGCTGTCCTGGGCGGTCACTTCCTTTGGCTGGCGCGAGACCGTCCTTGGTCTTGCCGCCATCACCGGGGCGGTGGCGGTGGCGATCCTCCTGCTCGTCCGCGACCCCGAGCGGCTGGAGGGCGCACGGGGCGGCTCGATCCTGGAACTTCTGCGGATGCCCGCGCTCTGGCCGATCCTGATCATGATGATGGTCTGCTACACCCCGATCGCCGGGCTGCGCGGCCTCTGGATCGGGCCCTATTTCGCCGATGTCCAGGGCGCCGACCAGCTGGAGATCGGGCGGGTGAGCCTCTGGATGGGGCTGGCGATGGTGGCGGGGAACTTCGCCTATGGTCCGCTCGACCGCTGGCTTGGCCGCAGGAAGGCGCTGGTAGTCGCGGGGAACGCGGTGATGCTTGCCTGCCTTGTCGCGCTGTGGTGGTTCGCGGCGGCGGCCCCGATCTGGGTGACGGTGATCCTCGTTGCCGCCGGGTTCTTCGGGGCGAGCTTTCCCATCGTTCTCGCGCATGGCCGGTCCTTCGTGCCCGCGCATCTGACCGGGCGGGGGGTGACGCTCCTCAACCTCTTCGGCATCGCACCCATCGGCATCGCCCAGATCGTGACCGGGCGCCTTCATGCCTCGACCCCTCCGACACCCCCCGCCGCGCCCTATGAGGCGGTGTTCCTGTTCTTCGCCGTGACCACCGCCATCGGCCTTGTCGTCTACCTTTGGTCACAGGATCGGCCGCACTGACGCCGGCGCGTCGAATCCGCTTTTCCCCCCGCGCCTTTCACGCTAACAGCCGCCCGTCCCCGATGGTGGGGACGTTTAGGAGAACCCCGATGGGCTACAAGGTCGTCGTCGCGGGTGCCACGGGCAACGTGGGCCGCGAAATGCTGAACATCCTCGCCGAGCGCGAGTTCCCGGTCGATGAGATCGCCGCGCTGGCGTCGCGCAAATCTCTCGGCACTGAAGTCAGCTTTGGCGACAAGACTATCAAGACCAAGGACCTCGACACTTTCGATTTCACGGGCTGGGATATCGCCCTTTTCGCGGTCGGCTCTGACGCGACCAAGGTCTACGCCCCCAAGGCCGCGGCTGCGGGCTGCGTGGTGATCGACAACTCGTCCCTCTACCGCTATGACCCGGAAATCCCGCTGATCGTGCCGGAAGTGAACGCCGAGGCGATCCACGGCTATGCCAAGCGCAACATCATCGCCAACCCCAACTGCTCGACCGCGCAGATGGTGGTGGCGCTGAAGCCGCTGCATGACCGGGCCAAGATCACCCGGGTTGTCGTCTCGACCTACCAGTCGGTTTCCGGCGCGGGCAAGGAAGGCATGGACGAGCTTTGGGAGCAGACCAAGGCGGTCTACAACCCGGTGCAGGAAGTCCCGCCGAAGAAATTCTCCAAGCAGATCGCCTTCAACGTGATCCCGCATATCGACGTCTTCCTCGACTCTGGCGAGACCAAGGAAGAATGGAAGATGGTGGCCGAGACGAAGAAGATCCTCGACCCCAAGATCAAGGTCACCGCGACCTGCGTCCGGGTGCCGGTCTTCGTCGGCCATTCGGAAGCGATCAACATCGAGACGGAAGAATTCCTCGACTGGCAGGAAGCCCAGGACATCCTGCGCGAAGCCCCCGGCGTCATGCTGGTGGATAAGCGCGAGCCGGGTGGCTACATCACGCCCATCGAAAGCGTGGGTGAGTTCGCGACCTATGTCAGCCGCGTGCGGCAGGATTCGACCGTCGAGAACGGGCTGAACCTGTGGTGCGTCAGCGACAACCTGCGCAAGGGCGCCGCGCTGAACGCGGTGCAGATCGCCGAGCTTCTGGGCCAGAAGGTGCTGAAAAAGGGCTAAGGGTTCCTTAACCCTGATCGGAGAGGGTCTTGGCTTATGGCCGAGACCCTTTTTCATTGCGACGATATGCTCTGGCGGCGGTTCGAGATGCTCTGCCTCGAACGGGACGAAACACCCGGTGCGATTCTGCGCGACCTCGTGCGGCTGGAAGTGAAGCGCGCCGACGGTCGCAAAGCGAGGAGTGCCGGAGGCATCGACGAGCGGCTCCTCGTGCGCCTTCGGCTTCTCGTCGCGGAGGCTCTGGTGGTTTCGGAAAGCTGGAGTCAGTTGCAAGCAGCACTCGGAAAGCGGGGATTGACGTTCATCCCGGCGGGCGGCGGGCTGAATCTGGCTGATGCGGAGACCGGCAAACCTCTCGCCAAATCCAGCCAGGCCGGCCCGGCCTACATGGCGCTGGTCCGCCGCTTCGGCACCGGCTTCCCCGGACATCCTCAGCCGGGAATTGCGGCTCAGGCACTCGCCCGCCCCCGATCCAACCCGTGACGCGCGCCGACCGGTAATCCTTGGGACAGGTTTCCCGACCTTGCCCCTCGCGTCACCCAGGGCCTACCCTTTCGTCAGACCCTCAACCGAAAGGCCCCGCCGATGCGCGCGCTCATTGCCGCCCTGCTTGCCTCCACCGCCCTGCCCGCCTATGCCGACACCATCGCGGCGACCAGCCGGATCACCGCCGTCACCGTCTACCCGGACGGCGCGAAGCTGACGCGAGAGGTGACGTTCACCGCACCTTCTTCCGGGTCGCACGAACTCCTTGTCACCGACCTGCCCTATGACAGCGACCCCAGCCTGTTCCGGCTGGCCCCCTCAGAAGGCCTGACAATCGGTGCCTTCGCCCTGCGCGCCGACCGCCTGCCGCCACGCGAAGACCCGCTGACACCCGAGCAAGAGGCCGCGAAGACCGCAATCGAGGCCGCCCAGACCGCAGCTGATCAGGCCCAGCTGGCGCTGGAGGCGATCACCGCGAAGGTCGAGGCCGCCGAGGCGCAGGTCCGCTTCCTGGCGTCCTTCAGCGGCGCGCTGCCGGACGGGACGACGCCCGAGACCATCAAGGCCATGGCCGGGATGATCGGAACCGAGACGCTCGCCGCCCGGCAATCTGCCCTGGCCGCGAAGGCCGAACTCCCCCCGGCGCAGAAGGCCGTGACCGAGGCGCAGGAGGCGCTGGCAAAGGCACAGGCTGCCTATGACACGCTGCCTTCCGCCGACATGGACTATACCGCGCTGTCGGTCGCCGTGACCGCCGCAGCGGCGGGTGAGGAGACGGTGACGATCACCCAGTATGTCGGCAACGCCAGCTGGCAGCCCGTCTATGACATGAACCTCACCCGGCAGGATGGCGACAAGCTTACCCTCAACCGCTCGGTCCTTGTCACCCAGTACACCGGCGAGGATTGGGATGGCGTGGCGCTGACCCTGTCCTCCTCGCGCCCCTCCGAACAGGCCGCGCCGTCGCAGCTTTGGCCGGAATTGCGGTCGATCGGACCCGAGGATCAAATCGACGATGAACGCCTGCGCAAGTCCGCAATGGGCGGTGCCGACATGGATGTCGCGATGGTCGCCGAAGCCGCCCCGGCCGTCACGGTCGCAGCAATGGCTTACGAGGGCGATACGGTTGTCTACAACTACCCCGAACCCGTCAACGTCGCCACCGGGGCCGAGAACCTGCGGCTTGCGCTGGACAGCCTGTCCTTCTCGCCGGTCGTCGAAGCCGTCGCCGTGCCGCGTCTCGACAGGACCGCCTTCGTGCTGGCGAGCTTCACCAATGCCAGCGACGAGCCGCTCTTGCCCGGTCAGGCCATGCTGTTCCGCGAGGGGGTTCTGGTCGGCTCCACCTGGCTCGACGTGATCGCGCCGGGGGTCGAGACGGACGTCGGCTTCGGCGCGCTGGAGACGTTGCGGGTCAAGCGCGAGATGCCGAAACGGGCGGGGGGCGAGACCGGGGTGTTCACCTCGTCGAACCAGCAAAGCGAAAGCGCGGTGATCACGGTGGAGAACACCGGAACCGAGGCATGGCCGGTCCGCATCCTGGATCAGGTGCCCTACAGCGAGCAGGACGATCTTGAGATCGAGCTGACCGCCTCGCCCGAGCCGACCGAGACCGATGTCGACGGCCAGCGCGGCATCCTCGCCTGGGAATTCGAGCTTGCAGCAGGGGGCAAGCAGACCATCACCCTCGAACACAGCCTGACCTGGCCCGACGGCATGGTCCTGCGCTGAAACGGGGGCATCCGTAAGCACTGGGCCGGGCCGCTTGCGCCCGGCCCATTCCGTTGCGGCACCCGGGCGAATTTGCCGTCCGGCTGCTGACCGAACGTCACGGCCTGGTCTGACGTGACGTCACAGTGACGTTAACGTCAACTACTCTGGTAAACCCCATCCAGGGTTCGCATCTGCCTATGCAAGATGCACTCAATGACGGGTTGACCATGACTACCGACATTCCGACCGATGTAATGACCATCCGCGAGATGTGCGAGGCCTATGAGGTGACCCCGCGCACGCTGCGGTTCTACGAGGCCAAGGAACTCTTGACCCCGATCCGCGTTGGAACGCGGCGCCTGTTCACCCGGCGTGACCGGGCGCGGCTGGTGCTGATCCTGCGCGGCAAGCGGTTCGGCTTCAGCCTCGAGGATATCCGGCAGACGCTGGACCTTTACGACCGCGACGGCGGCGCGACGGCCCAGCGCCAGCGCGCCTATGAACTTGCGCTGGAACGGCTGGCCGAGATGGAGGCCCAGCGTGCCGAGCTTGATATCGCCATCGCGGACCTCAAGGCCGAACTGGCCGATGCCGCAACCAAGGGCCTGGTGCCCGGACGCGCGGCCTGAACGACCCGCGCCTGAACGACCCGCGCCCGACCGGGCGCGGCACCAAAAAGGGAAGAGGAAACGACGATGCCCAGCTACACCGCCCCCGTGAAGGACATGCAGTTCCTGCTGCACGATGTCCTGAAGATCAGCGAAGCCGACATTCCCGGCTACGGCGATCTGGACAGAAGCTTCACGGATGCGGTGCTGGACGAGGCGGCGAAGGTCGCGCAGGACATCCTCGCCCCCCTGAACCCCGTCGGCGACACCGAGGGCTGCAAGCTGGAAAACGGCATCGTGCGGACGCCGAAGGGCTTCAAGGAGGCCTTCCACACCCTGCGTGAAGGCGGCTGGATGTCGCTGGACGCCAGCCCCGACTATGGCGGGCAGGGCCTGCCCTACCTGATGCACACCGCGGTGAACGAGACTTTCGTCTCGGCCAACATGGCGTTCAACATGTATCAGGGCCTGACCCACGGCGCCTACTCGGCCATCCTGGTGCATGGCACGGACGAGCAGAAGCAGGCCTGGCTGCCGAAGATGGTGACCTGCGAATGGACCGGCACCATGAACCTGACGGAACCGCATTGCGGCACCGACCTCGGGCTTTTGCGCACCAAGGCGGAACCGCAGGCGGACGGCAGCTACAAGATCACCGGGCAGAAGATCTTCATCTCGGCCGGCGATCATGACATGGCGGAGAACATCATCCACCTGGTGCTGGCCAAGGCCCCCGGCGGCGGCGAGGGGACCAAGGGCATCAGCCTCTTCATCGTGCCGAAGGTGATGGTGAATGCGGATGGCAGCCTTGGCGCCCGCAACGCCGTCTCGGTCGGCAAGGTCGAGGAGAAGATGGGCATCCACGGCAATGCCACCTGCGTCATGAACTATGACGGGGCGACCGGCTGGCTCATCGGCGATCTCCACAAGGGCATGAAGGCCATGTTCACGATGATGAACGAGGCCCGGCTTGGCGTTGCCTGCCAGGGCTATGCCGTCGCCGAAGCCGCCTACCAGAATTCGCTGGCCTATGCGAAGGACCGCCTGCAGGGCCGCGCCGTGACCGGGGCCGAGAACCCCAATGGACCGGCCGACCCGCTGATCGTCCACCCCGACATCCGCCGCAACCTGATGGAGCAGAAAAGCTTCGTCGAAGGCGCCCGCGCGCTGACCTTCTGGGGCGCGACGCTGATCGACCGGGCGCATCACGGCGACGCGGCGGCAGATGGCCTCATCGGCCTTCTCACCCCGGTCCTGAAGGGCTTCCAGACCGACAAGGGCTTCGACATGGCGGTGCAGGCCCAGCAGGTCTTCGGCGGTCACGGCTATATCGAGGAACAGGGCATGTCCCAGTTCGTCCGCGACGCCCGCATCGCCCAGATCTACGAAGGCGCGAACGGCGTGCAGGCGCTCGACCTCGTGGGCCGCAAGCTGGCCACCGATGGCGGCAAGCATGTGATGGCCTTCTTCGAGATGGTGAAGGCCGAAGTAAAGTCGCATGACGGCGACGCGCGGATGACTGGCTTCGCCGAACCGCTGAAGGCCGCCTCGAAGCAGCTGCAACAGGCGGGGATGTATTTCATGCAGGCCGGCATGAAGAACCCCAACGCGGCGCTCGCGGGTTCCTACGACTTCATGCACATGATGGGCCATGTCTGCCTGGGCCTGATGTGGACCCGGATGGCCAAGGCCGCCTATGTCGCGCTGGACGAGGGCGCGACCGACCGCGACTTCCTTGAGGCGAAGATCGCCACCGGCCGCTTCTACATGGCCCGGCAACTGCCTGCCTGTTCCATGCATCTCGCCCGCATCGAATCCGGTGCCGAGCCTGTGATGGCGCTCGGCCCCGAGGCGTTCTAGGCTTTGACGGCAGGGCGGGCCGGACGGGACACATCCCGCCGGCCCGCCAAGGTTCAAGGGCTTTCGGGGAGGAAGGCATGAAGCTCTACTGTTTCGGCGAAAGCGGCAACGCCTACAAATGCGCGCTGGCGCTGGAGATGACGGGCACCCGCTGGGAACCTGTCTTCGTCGATTTTTTCAAGGGCGAGGCACGCAGCCCCGAGTTCCGCAAGATCAACGAGATGGGCGAAGTGCCCGTGCTGGTCGACGGTGACGTGACTCTCACCCAGTCCGGCGTAATCCTGGACTATCTCGCCGACAAGACGGGCAGGCTTGGCGGCCGGACCGAGGCCGACCGGCGCGAGATCCTCCGCTGGCTCTTCTGGGACAACCACAAGCTTTCGACCGCCGCCGGCACCTGCCGCTTCCTGATGAACTTCCTGCCGCCCGACAAGCGGCCCGAGGCGGTGATCCCCTTCCTGCAAGGCCGCCTCAAAGCCGCCTACACCATCCTGAACGACCATCTCGCCGCCCGCGACTGGATCGTCGGCGACAGCGTCAGCATCGCCGACCTGTCCTGCTGCGGTTACCTCTACTACCCCGAGCCCTACGGTTTCACCCGCGCGGACTGGCCCCATATCGACAGCTGGCTTGACCGCATCGCGGCGCTGCCCGGCTGGAAACACCCCTACGACCTGATGCAGCGGGCCTTCCCCGCGTAAGGAGACCAAGATGACCGATGCCTTCATTTACGATGCCGTCCGCTCCCCCCGTGGCAAGGGCCGTCCTGATGG
>JAFLCY010000045.1 GCA_017303485.1 Rhodobacterales bacterium | reverse complement strand
GCCGGGGCCCTCGCCGCCGAGGCCGACCTGCGGCAGGCGATCCAGAGCATCGACCAGTTGGTGCGCCAACGGATCAGCATGATTGCGCAACGAGATGCGCAGTTGCAGGCCGGGCTGGCTGCAGCGGCGGAACTGACGGAGATCGCGGATACCCTTGTGGCCAACGCGGAAATGGGTGCTTCGGCCGTCATCTCCAGCCTCTACGACATGGAAAACCTTGGCCAGACCGACGAGGCCAATCGGCTTGAGACGCTGGACAAGCTGATCGAGGTCGACCTTTTCCAGATGGGCCTGATGTTCGAACTGCGCTCGCATGCGTCGGAAGTGGGGCTTCTCCTTAGCCGCATCGCGGGCGTGCAGACGCAGGCCGAGCTGCAATCGCTGCGCACCGAGCTGGATGCGCGCGTCCGGGTGATCTCGCGCCGGCTGAGTTCGGTCCAGGACCCGCGCCGGGCCGAACGGGTGCGGACCCTTCTCCGGGTGGTGGGGGCCGCGCCCTCCGCCCCGCCGGAAACGGCGTCGCTGTTCGAGACGGCAGCGCAGGTCCTGGACGTCACCGACAGAATCGCACTGGCCGAGACCAGATTGCGCAGCGCCGCACTGGCGCTGGAGGTCGCGGCATCGGATCTCGCCGACCGGATCGAGGCCGGTGCGGTGACGGCAGGCCGGGCGGCCTAGCAGGGAATTGGCGCCACGTAGCGGCTTTATGCCTTCTCGGTCATGCTGGCGCTGGTGATTTCCCTTGCGGTGCTGTGGTTCTACGTCCGGGGGAACCTGATCCGCAGGCTGGACGATCTTGCCTCCCGGATGACCGATCTGGCCCAGGGCAGCCCGGGCGAGGAAATCCGCCCCAGCGGCAGCGACGAGATCGCCCAGATGGAAGCGGCGGTCGAGGTCTTCCGTCAGCAGGCGATTGCCAACCGGAGCCTGGCCGCCGAACGCGAACGGCATCTGGAGGAGCTGCGGAGGCATCGCAGCGAGCTGCAGCAGCTGGTGGACGAACAGACCGAAGCACTGCGCGGCGAAGTCGTGGCACACGACGCCGCCCGTGACCGCGCCGAGGCCGCCGACCGCGCGAAATCCGAGTTCCTCGCCATGATGAGCCACGAAATCCGCACCCCGATGAACGGGGTGCTAGGCATGTTGCGCAACCTGCCGCGCGACGGGCTGACGCGGGAACAGGTGGCGCGGCTCGATGCCGCTCTTGCCTCGGGCAAGGGCCTGATGGGCCTTCTGAACAGCATTCTCGACTATTCCAAGCTGGATCAGGGCCAGGCGGCAGTCGAGGTGGTTCCCTTCGACTTGGCCGAGGCGCTGTCCGACATCGTGCTTCTGATGCAGCCCATGGCCGAGGAGAAGGGCCTGCGCCTGGTGGCAACCCTGCCGGAAGCTGCCCTGCCACCCCTGCAGGGCGACATCGACAAGCTGCGCCAGATCCTGTTCAACCTGGTGTCGAATGCGGTCAAGTTCACCGAAGCGGGCGAAATCCGGATCGCGGTATCCGTGGTAGGTCCGCCGGACGCCGATCCGATCCGGCTGCGTTTCACCGTCAGCGACACTGGCCGAGGCATCGCACCCGAGGCGTTGGAGCGCATCTTCGCCGCCTTCCAGCAGGAAGACCTGCAGACGGCACGGACCCATGGCGGCACCGGCCTCGGCCTGACGATCTCGCGCAGGCTTGCGGGGCTGATGGGGGGTGCCCTGACGGCGGACAGCCGGCCCGGACAGGGGGCGACTTTCACTCTGCATCTGCCGTTTGACCGCGCGGCGACCCAGGTTGCCGAACCCACACCGACGCCAAGCCTGCACCCCCTGAGAGTGCTGGTGGTCGAGGATCATCCGGTCAATCAGGAGGTCGCTTTGGGCTTCCTGAGGATGCTGGGGCATCAGGCGGTGGTCGCGGGCACGGGAGAGGCGGCGCTGGAACTTGCCGGAACCGGCGATTTCGACGCTGTCCTGATGGATGTGAACCTGCCCGGCATCTCGGGCATCGAGGCGACCCGTCGCCTGCGCCGGATGCCGGGGCGGATTGCTTCGGTGCCGGTGATCGGCGTCTCGGCCCATGCCCAGCCCGAGGATATGGCCGCCTGCCGCGCTGCCGGGATGGACGAGATTGTCGCCAAACCCTTGACCCCCGAGGCGCTGGACCGCGCCCTGCTGCGGCAGTGCCGGGTGGCGATCACCCCGGCGGTGCGCGAGACGCTGGCCGATCTGGGCGCGGTGCAGACCGGCAGGCTGGTGCGGCTGATGCTGGACCGTCTTGGCCCCGAGGCACGGGCGATTGCCGAGGCCCTGCGGTCCGGCCAGGCCGACGAGGTCGAGCGTCGGGCGCACCAGCTGAAGGGGGCCGCCGGGAATTTTGACCTGCCAGAGCTGGTCGCGGTTCTGGCCAGCCTGACCGGACGCGGTGCGACGACGGACCCGGAGGCAGCCGACCGTCTGCTTGCGGCGGCCGGGACGGCAGAACGCGTCCTTGCGCAGTCGCTTCAGCCACTGGACGATCTGGCCGGGCTTACGACAGCGGCGCAGTGAAGACATAGCCCTCGCCATGCGAGGTGCCGAAGATGCGCGGCAGTTTCGGATCATCGCCGAACTTCGCCCGCAGCCGCTTGACCATCACATCGACCGTCCGCGCCCCGGAAGCGTTCTGCCGCTGGGTCACGCTGGCAAGAAGGCGGTCGCGCGTCAGCACGATCCCCGGGTTCAGCACGAAGGTGCGCAGAAGTTCATATTCCGCCCGGGTCAGCTGCACCCCCTGCCCGTCCGGTGCCGCGACATGGCGTGCGGCAGTGTCGAAGGTGAACCCGGCGAAATGCACCACCCTGCGCGTCAACTGCCGCATCGCCGCCGTGCGCCGAAGGAGGTTCTTCACCCGCGCCAACAGTTCCCGCCGGTTGAACGGCTTGCAGACATAATCGTCCGCGCCAAGCTCCAGCCCCACGATCCGGTCGATGTCATCCGTCCGGCCCGAGAGCAGGATTATCCCCACCTCCGACCGCGCCCGTTGTTCGCGGGTGATTTCCAGCCCGTCCTTGCCGGACAGGTTTATGTCGATGATCAGAAGGTCAGGATTCTCCTGCCCCAGGACCCTTTCCGCCGCTTCGGCCCCGGCACAGACCGTCACCCGGTAGCCGAAGGTCTCAAGATAGCCGCCCAGCGCGGTGCGGGTCACCGGGTCGTCCTCGATGACGACGATATGGGCGGCGGCATTCATGCGGTTGGTCTGCTCCGGGATCGGTTTCGATCTGTTAACATTTTGTAACAACATTCTCCAGCCTGTTCACGGCTGGGGTCTGACACGTTCACATCCGCTCCCTAACCTTGCCTCACAGGAAAGCGATCGACTTTCCAGTGAAACGTCGGCGCCGGCCTGGCGCGACCTGAACAGGGATCGAAAGACATGCAGAAACTGACTCGACTGCTACTTGGCGCGGCGACCGCCGCCTTGGCCTCGCCCGTTCTGGCCGAGGATTCGTCGGATCCGATCATCATCCCGATCCACAACTGGTCCAGCCAGATCGTGATGTCGAATGTCGTCGGCCAGATCTTCGAAAGCATGGGCGACGCGGTCGAATACGTCTCGACCGACAGCCAGGCTGTCTACGAGGCAGTCCGCCTCGGCGACGCCACGCTGGAAGTGGAAGTCTGGGAAGGCGCCTTCGGAAAATCCTTCCGCGCCGCGATGGAGAAGGGCGGCATCCACGACGTCGCCACCCAGGCCGCCATCACGCGCGAGGACTGGTGGTATCCCTTGTGGACCAAGGAAGCCTGCCCCGGCCTGCCCGACTGGAAGGCGCTGAACGACTGCGCCGCCAAGTTCGCCACGCCCGAGACTGGCGACAAGGGCCGCTTCCTGGGCGGGCCGGTGGACTGGCTGAAGCACGACCAAGAAAAGGTCGATGCGCTGGGTATGAACTTCGTGGTGGTGAACGCGGGGTCGGCGGCAGCACTCTGGGCGGAAATCGCGGCCGCCGAGAAGGACAAGACGCCGATCGTCCTGTTCAACTGGACCCCGAACTTCGCCGAGGCCGTCTGGCCGGGCGAATTCGTCGAATTCCCGGCCTGGGAAGAGGGCTGCGACACCGATCCGGCCAAGGGGCCGCTGCCGGACAAGATCTTCGACTGTGGCAATCCCGCCAACGGCTACCTGAAGATCGCCGCCTGGGACGGGATGAAGGACAAGTGGCCCGCGGCTTACGCGACGCTCCAAAAGGTCAACTTCACCAATGCCCAGATCGCCGAGATGGCCAAGCTTGTCGATGTCGACGGCATGGAGCCCGAAGATGCCGCCTCTGCCTGGCTGGAAGCGAACGAAGCCGTCTGGAAGCCCTGGACCGAGTGACCCGTCGTCCCCTCCGGTGACGTGCAACCTGCCATCCGGTCCGGGACCGGATGGCCCTTTTTCCAGGGAGCAACCCCGTGACAGCAGATGATGTGGTGATTTCGTGCCGGAATGTCTGGAAGGTCTTCGGTGACCGGGCCGAGCGGCTTGCTCCGCGCCTGACCCCGCAGACGACGCCGGAAGACCTGCGCGCGACGAACCACATTGCCGCCGTGCGCGACGTGTCGCTGGACATCCGCCGCGGTGAAATGCTGGTGGTGATGGGGCTGTCAGGCTCGGGGAAATCCACTCTGGTTCGTTGCCTCGCGCGGCTTCTCGACATAACGGCGGGCACGGTGACGGTCGAGGGCCGCGACATCGGCAAGTTCAGCGAAACTGACCTGATCGACCTGCGTCGCCGCAAGATGGGCATGGTGTTCCAGAGCTTTGGCCTGCTTCCGCACCGCACCGCACAGGAGAACGTGGCTTTCCCGCTGGAAATGCGCGGCCAGGACCGCAGCTCGCGCATTGCCCGGGCGCGGGACATGCTGGCGCTGGTCGGTCTGAAGGGCCGCGAGGGCTATTTCCCGCGCGAGCTTTCCGGCGGGCAGCAGCAGCGCGTCGGCATCGCCCGCAGTCTGGCGGTGGAGCCCGACATCTGGTTCCTGGACGAACCCTTCTCGGCGCTGGACCCGCTGATCCGGCGCGAGATGCAGGACGAATTCCTGCGCCTGAAAGCCATGCTGGCCAAGACCATCGTCTTCATCACCCACGATTTCGACGAGGCGCTGCGGCTCGCCGACCGCATCGCGATCATGAAGGACGGCGCGGTCGAGCAGATCGACACGCCCGAGCGGATCGTGATGGCTCCGGCCACGCCCTATGTCGCCAAGTTCACCGAGGCCATCGACCGCAGCCGCGTTGTCCATGCCGGCGCACTGGCCCTGCCGGTCGGCGACCGTGTGGTCGAAGGCGAGGCGCTGCCCGCCGACGAGACCCTGCATGCCCTGGCCCGCCGGATCGTCGGCGACAGCCGCGCGCTGATCCCGTTGCGGACCGGGGGGAAGATCGCCGGGCTTCTGGACCGCAAGGCCGCGCTCGACCTGCTGCTGGGACCGGCGGCATGATGGCAGCGGCACTTACCACCTCTCCGTCGCGTCCGTCCGGTCATCGCATCGCGCTGGCCCTTCTTTTGACCGCGCTGGCGCTGGTGGTCTTCCGCAATGTGCTGCCCGCGGGCCTCATCCGCCTGCCCGAGACACTGGTGATCCCCTTCGCCGACTGGATCAACGCGGTCTTTGCCTTTGCCCGTGACGACCTGGGCCTGATGGCATTAACGCGGGCGGTCTCGGACGGGGTGGAATTCTGCCTCGATGTCACCGCGAACCTCCTTTACGGCAAGTCGCGCTGGCCGCAGATCGGGCCGATTCCCTGGGTGGTGATCGCCGCCACCGCCGGAATGGCAGGTCTGGCCTTGTCGGGCTGGCGGCTTGCCCTGCTGTCGGGCGGCACTTTCGTCTGGATCGCCGCCATGGGCCAATGGAAATGGGCGATGGAGACTCTGTCGGTCATCGTCGTCGCGGCGCCCCTCTCGGTCTTCCTCGGCCTGGCACTTGGCACGCTTGCCTGGCGCTCGCGCACCGCGGAAAGGATCCTGAACCCGATCCTGAACATCGCGCAGTCGCTGCCGCATTTCGCCTACATGATCCCGGTCGTCGTCTTCATCGGGGTCGGGCCGAAGGCCGGCGCCATCGTCACCATCATCTTCTCGGTCCCGCCGATGATCCGGATGACCCTCCTTGGACTGCGCTCGGTCTCATCCGAGATCATCGAAAGCGGCAAGATGAGCGGGACGACCCGCTGGCAGTTGATGTCGCGCGTCCGGATGCCCGCCGCGCGGACCGAGCTTCTGATCGGCGTAAACCAGGTGATCATGCAGAGTCTGGCCATGGTGGTCCTGGCCAGCTTCATCGGGATGCCGGGGCTGGGGCAGAAGCTGCTGCAACTGTTGCAAGCGCTGAAGATCGGCCTCTCGGTCGAGATCGGTATCACCATCGTCCTTCTGGCCATCGTGCTTGACCGGCTGACCAAGGCCTGGGCCATGAAACAGCCCGAGCATGTCGAAGGGGAAACCTGGGTCCGGCGTCACCGCCATCTGGCGATGTGGCTTGGCCTGATGGCGGTCGGTTTTGCGCTGGCCGCTGTCGACCCCTATTTCGTCGAGGTCAAGCGGAACCAGGCCTTCAGCCTTGCCGGTCCGATCGACGCGATCGTCGGCGGGTTCATCGACCTGATCGACCCGGTCACCGACTGGCTCCGCTGGTTCCTGATTACCTGGGTGCTGATTCCGCTGCGCAACGCCTTCCTCTGGCTGCCAACCTCGGCGGTGCTTATGGCACTGGCCGGGATCGGCTGGCGGATCGGCGGCGCCCGCTCGGCGCTGGTGTGCCTGGCATTCGCCCTTCCCATCGCACTTTCGGGCTGGTGGGACCGGGCGATGATCACCGTCTACACCGTCTTCGTCTCGGTCGCCATCGCGCTGGTTTTGGGGGTGCCCCTGGGGGTTCTGGGCGCGTCCAGCGCCACGCGGGCCCACCGCTTCCTCCTCGTCTGCGACACGCTGCAGACCTTCCCCAGCTTCATCTACCTGATCCCGGTGATCATGCTGTTCGGCGTCAACGATGTCGCCGTCATCGCAGCGGTCACGGTCTTCGCCACGGTTCCGATCATCCGCTACACCATCGAGGGCCTGCGCGGCATTCCGCCCGAAATCGTCGAGGCGGCACAGATGTCCGGGGCAAGCGCAAAACAGCTCCTCTGGCATGTGAAGCTTCCACTTGCCGTGCCGACCCTGGTTGTCGGGGCCAACCAGTCGATCATGTTTGCGCTGTTCATGGTGATCATCGCGGCCTTCATCGGCACGCAGGATCTCGGGCAGGAAATGCAGCGCGCCCTGTCATCCGCAGACGTTGGCAAGGGACTTGTCCTGGGACTGGCCGTCGCCTTCATGGGGCTCCTGGCCGATCATCTGCTGCTCAGCTGGGTGCGCGGGCGCCAGACCCGCGCCTGATATCCCCGGGCATCAGGCCGGCTGCCCTCCCGGTGAAAGGGCAGCCGGCCTTCCTATCGCGTTTCCAGCCTTAGCCGAGCAGCCCCAGAACCATGGGTTCCACCTCGGTCCAGCCGTCCCACATCATCTTCAGCGCGACGTAAAGGATGATCAAAAGGCCGACATAGGCGATCCAGCGGTGCTTGTTCAAAAGCGAGGCGATCCAGCTTGCGGCAAAGCCCATGAGCGCGACGGACAGGATCAACCCGATCACCAGCACCGTCGGGTGGCCATGCGCGGCCCCGGCGACAGCCAGCACGTTGTCAAGGCTCATCGAGACGTCGGCAACGACGATCTGGGTCGCGGCCTGGGCAAATGTCTTGCGCGGGGCGCCACCTGCGACAGTCCCGTCGGCGTTCAGGTCGGAATCGGCCAGCGCCTCGACGGCGGCATCCTCGGCCTGGTGCGGCGTGGAAAGCTCGCGCCACATCTTCCAGCAGACCCACAACAGCAGGATGCCACCGGCCAGCAGCAACCCGGCGATGGCCAGAAGCTGCGTCGTGATCAGCGCAAAGCCGATCCGCATGACGGTGGCGGCGATGATCCCCACCAGGATCGCCTTGGCGCGCTGTTCCTTGGGCAGGCCCGCGGCAGCAAGGCCGATGACGATGGCATTGTCGCCCGCGAGCACGAGGTCGATCCCGATGACCTGCATCAGGGCAACGAAACCTGCGTAAGTGAAGATCTCCATTCCGTCCCATCCATCCGTTATGGTGTGCGTGGCCGGGCCCTGAAGGAGCTCTTCGTGCCAATGTCCCGGCAGATAGGCTTGGACAGACGGCACCGCAACCCCGGACCGGCAGAAAACTGCCCTTGCCCGCCCCCACGATCAGCGGATAGGCCAGACCCATGCTGTCCTATCAACATCTCTTCCATGCCGGGAACCTGGCCGATGTCCAGAAGCACGCTGTGCTGGCCTGGGTGCTGGACTACCTGACCCTGAAGGACAAGCCGCTCACCTATATCGAGACCCATGCCGGACGCGGGGTCTATGATCTGGCGTCGGACGAGGCGGTGAAGACCGGCGAGGCTGCGGCCGGGATCGTTCTGGCGGAACGCCTGTTTCCGCCTGACCATCCCTACCGGCAGCGGCTGGACGAGACGCGGGCCGGCTATGGGGCGCGGGCCTATCCCGGCTCGCCCCTGATCGCGGCGCTTGGCTTGCGCGAGACAGACAGCCTGCACCTTGCCGAACTGCATCCGCAGGAATTTGCGCAACTGAAGGCGGTCGCGAAGGACTGGGGTGCCCATGTCCACCAGAAAGACGGGTTCGAGCTGGCCCTTGCCCTGACCCCACCCACCCCGCGAAGGGGGCTGATGCTGATCGACCCCTCCTGGGAGGTGAAGGCCGACTACGAGGCGATCCCGCGCCACATGGCGAACATCCATCGCAAATGGAACGTGGGCATCCTGATCCTGTGGTATCCGATCTTGCGGGGTGGCGCGCACGGCCCGATGCTGAAGGCGCTCGCGACCGCCTTCCCCGAGGGCCTGCGCCACGAAGTCCGCTTCCCCCCCGCACGTGAGGGGCACCGAATGGAGGGGTCGGGCCTGTTCATCGTAAACCCGCCCTATGGCCTCGCCGAGGAGACGGCACGGCTGACCGCGATGTTCAAGGAGCTGCGATGATCGCCTTCCACACCCTCGATGTGTTCACCGAGACGCCCTTCGCCGGCAACCCGCTGGCGGTGGTGCTGGGGGCCGACGGCCTGACCACGGCGCAGATGCAGACAATCGCGCGCGAGTTCAACCTGTCCGAGACGATCTTCGTCATGGCCCCGCGCGACCCCGCCCATACCGCCCGGGTCCGCATCTTCTTTCCCACCGCCGAGATTCCCTTCGCCGGGCATCCGACCATCGGCTGCGCCATCCTGCTGGCGGAAACCGCGCATCCGGGCGACTTCTCCACCACGATCACGCTGGAGGAAGAGGCGGGCCTTGTCCCCGTCTCCGTCACCCGCAAGGACGGCCGCATCACCGCGGAACTGACCGCGCCGGTCCTGCCCTATCCGGCGGGCGGCACGCCGGACACCAGCCTTCTGGCCGCCGCGCTCGACCTCTCGCCAGGCGACCTCGGCCCCCATGCCCCCGGCGTCTACGAAGGCGGCCCGCGCTTCCTGTACGCCCCGCTCCGCAACCTTGCAGCCCTGGCCCGCGCCCGGGTGGTCGAGCCGCACTGGTCGCGGCTGCTCGCCGCCCATGGCGTCGACAGCGCCTATCTTTACGCAAAGGGCGAGGACTGCGACTACCGCGCCCGGTTGTACAGCCCGACGGCAGGCATCCCGGAAGACCCGGCCACCGGCTCGGCCAGCGCGATCCTTGCCGCACAGCTGCTGGCGAATGGTGCGGTGCCGGATGGCACGACCCGCCTGACGCTTCATCAGGGGGTCGAGATGGGCCGCCCCTCCCTCCTGCGGCTGACCATCGAGGCCACCGGCGGCGCGCTGACCGCCGTCCGCGTCGCGGGCAGCGCGGTGCGGATCGGCGAGGGGCGGCTCACGCCACCCTGATCGACCGGGGCTTCCCTTGTGACCGGCGCGCGCTTAGCTTGCTTCTATGTTCGGTGATCTCCTCCGCCAGCTTCTGGCCCCCGCCCCCCACCGCCTGCCCGAGCCTGATGCCCGGCTGGCGCTGGCTGCCCTGTTGGTTCGCGTCGCCCGCAGCGACGGTTTGTACGCCGCCGAAGAGGTGGAACGGATCGACCGGGTCCTGGCACATCGCCACGGGCTTGATCCATTCGCCGCTGCGAAGCTGCGCAGCGATGCCGAAGAGCTGGAACGCGAGGCGCCAGACACGGTCCGCTTCACCCGCGCCTTGAAAGAGGCGGTGGCGCTGGAAGACCGCGCCGATCTGATGACCGCACTCTGGTCCGTCGCACTGGCCGATGACCTGCGCGAGGCGCATGAAGACCGTCTGATGCGGCTGGTCGCCAACCTTCTGGGGCTGACCGACGTGGATTCGGCCCTGGCGCGGAAGAAGGCGGAGCGCGCATGATCGCCAGCCTTGGCATGTATGACTTCGGGCCGGCTCAGACGGCGAATGACCGGCTTTGGGCGCTGGTCCGCGATGGCCTGCGCGGCCGGGGGATCACGGCACCCGATGCCCTGACCCGGGGCGAACATGCCTATTGGGACGCATGGCAGTCACCCGACCTTCTCCTGTCGCAAACCTGCGGCTATCCGTTCCGCGCCCGGCTGCACGACCGGGTCGGCTATGTCGGAACGCCAGACTACGGTGTCGAAGGCTGCCCGCCCGGCTATTACCGCTCCGTCTTCGTGGCCCGCGCCGACGACCCGCGCCAGACGTTTGCGGACTTCGACGGCGCGCGCTTTGCCTACAACGAGGCCCTGTCCCAGTCCGGCTGGGCCGCGCCACAGACCCATGCGGCGAAGCTGGGCATCCGCCTGCCCCCCGCGCTGCAATCCGGCGGGCATCGCCTGTCCGCGATTGCCGTTGCCGAGGGCCGCGCCGACATCGCGGCGCTCGATGCCGTGACCCACGCGATGCTGCAGGAAGCCGAGCCAAAGATGGCCGGGCTGCGCATTGTCGCCCTGACCGATCCAACGCCCGGGCTGCCCTACATCACCGCCACGGGCCGGGACCCCGAGCCGATCTTCGCCGCCCTGTCCGAAGCCATCGCCTCCTTGCCCGCGCCCGACCGCGCCGCCCTGCGCCTGAAGGGACTGGTCCGCATCCCGCGTGCCACCTACCTTGCGGTGCCCAATCCGCCATCGCCCGAGCAGATTGCCGCAGCCGGTTGACCAAATCGCCCGTGACAAGCGGGCAGATCGGCTGATTCAACGTTGCAATGGTGCAAAATCTCGGCCCTACTGCCGGACCAACCGACCCTCGCGACCAGAAGGCCCATGTCCGCTCCCAGCCCCGATACCCCGGTCATCGACATCCATGACCTGCACAAGAGCTATGGCCAGCTTGAGGTCTTGAAAGGCGTCGATCTGAAGGCCCCGCGCGGCCATGTCGTGTCGCTGATCGGCTCCTCCGGATCGGGAAAATCCACCCTTCTGCGCTGCTGCAATCTTCTGGAGGACAGCCAGCAGGGCGAGATCCGGTTCGAGGGTGAAGCCGTGCGCTGGAAGGGCGATGGCCTGCACCGCCACCCCGCCGACCGCGATCAGGTGACGCGCATCCGCACCAACCTGTCGATGGTGTTCCAGCAGTTCAATCTCTGGGCGCATCTGACGATCCTGCAGAACGTGATGGAAGCGCCGGTCCATGTGCTGAAGCGCGACCCGAAAGAGGTCGAGGCGAAGGCGCGGGAGTATCTCGACAAGGTCGGCATCGGCGACAAAGCCGATGTCTGGCCCGCACAGTTGTCGGGCGGTCAGCAGCAACGGGCGGCCATCGCGCGGGCGCTTTGCATGGAACCCCGCGCGCTTCTCTTCGATGAACCGACCTCCGCTCTTGACCCCGAGCTGGAGCAGGAAGTCGTCCGCGTCATCAAGGCGCTGGCCGACGAAGGGCGGACCATGCTGCTGGTCACGCATGACATGAAGCTGGCGGCGGATTGCTCTGATCACGTCATCTTCCTGCATCAGGGCAAGATCGAGGAACAGGGTCAGCCCGCCGACCTGTTCGGCAATCCGCAAAGCGAACGGCTGCGCGGGTTCCTGTCGGCGACGGCGGCCTGATGGCTGCCTGTATCGGTACGGTCGCCGGGCTGGTCGCGGGACTGGTCCTTGCCGCCTCCGAGCCCGTGGTCGTGGCCACCGACGCCCCGTTCCCGGCCTATACCTACCTCGACGCCGACGGCACGATCACCGGGTTCGAACGCGACCTGATGGATGAGATCTGTCTGCGCGCGGCACTGGACTGCCGCTGGTCGCTGGCGAATTTCGACCAGCTGATCCCCGGTGTCATGTCGGGCGACTATGACGTGGTGCTGGGCGGAATTGCGGTCACGCCGGAACGGCGGGAACTGGTGGACTTCACCCGGACCTACCACACGACCGATCCCGACGAATGGTACATCGGCCGTCCCGGCGCACCCACCCCCGCGGCTGCGCTGACGGCTGTCCAGTCCGGCACCATGCAGGAAGCGCATCTGCGCGCCATGGGCTATCGTCACCTGGTCTTCTCGACCGAGCCCGAGGTTCTTGCCGCCCTTCTTGCCGGTCAGGTCGATCTTGCGCTTGGCCCTTTCGAGACCAGGGCCGACATCCAGGATTTCATCGCCGCAAACGGGTTCGACTACCTTTACTCTGAGCCGATCCCCGACGAAGGTGTGGCAATGGCGGTCTGCAAGGGGAACAGCCAGCTTCTCGCCACGCTGAATACCGCCCTCGACGGCATCCGCGACGACGGGACACTTGCAAGCCTTGAAAACCGCTGGTTCGAATGAACCACCAACCCATCCAACGTTAAGGGAGACAAAGGATGAAAAAACTACTGATCGCAACTGCCCTGGTGGCCGTCTCGGGAACGGCATGGGCCCAGGACGTGGTCCGTCTGGGGACCGAGGGCGCCTACCCGCCCTACAACTTCATCAACGACGCCGGCGAAGTCGCCGGTTTCGAGCGCGAGTTCGGCGACGAGCTTTGCAAGCGCGCAGGCCTGACCTGTTCGTGGACCACGAACGACTGGGATTCGATCATTCCGAACCTGCAGTCGGGCAACTATGACGTCATCGTCGCCGGCATGTCGATCACGCCGGAACGGGGTGAGATCGTCGACTTCAGCCAGCCCTACCTGCAGCCGACGCCTTCGGCCTACCTTGCCCTGTCCAAGGATGCCGACCTGATGTCGGGCCCGGTGGCCGCGCAGACCTCGACCGTCCAGGCCGCCTTCGTGGCCGAGAGCGGGATGCAGGTGGTGGAATTCGCGACGCCCGAGGAAACCGTGGCCGCGGTGAAGAACGGCGAGGCGGTGGCCGTGCTGGCCGATGCCGACTATCTCAAGCCCATCGCCGATGAATCCGGCGGCGAGATGGTTCTCCTCGACAAGACCGAATCCATCGGCGGCGGCGTCGGCATGGCGTTCCGCAAGTCGGACACCGAACTGCGTGAAAAGTTCGACGCGGCGATCAAGTCGATGAAGTGCGACGGCACGCTGGACACGATGATCCAGAAGGCCGAGTACTTCGGTGCGGACACGACCCTCGCCTGGGGCGAGAAGGGCAAAGAAGGCTGCTAAGGCCTGAAGGAACGACGGGGCGGGCCTTCTGGCCCGCCCCGCTGCAACGGGGGACAAGATGTTTGCAGCCTGCGCCGACCCAAAGGCCATCGAAGGCCTGACCTGGGCCGCCTGCTACCTGACTTCGGCCAAGCATGTCGATTTCTACTGGTCCTTCGTCACCGTACTGGCGCTTCTGGCCATCACCGCGCCCGCTGCCCTTGGCATGGGCTTCATGGGCGCCACCGCCGCCCGGTCGCACATCCTGCCGGTCAGCCTTCTGGGCAAGATCTACATCTGGATGGTGCGCGGCGTGCCCGACATCATCTTCTTCCTGTTCTTCGTCATCGCGCTGGACCAGGGCATCGAATACGTCAAAAGCCTGGCGGTCTGCCCCGGTGGCGAATGGCCCTGGCAGGGGCTGGAGTTCCGCGTCTGCACCGCGGCAAAGGTGCCGCTTGGAAACTCGCCCCCGATCTGGCACCAGCTTTACGGCTTCATGCTGGCCGTCATCACCTTCGCCATCGTCTTCGGCGCCTTTGTCGCCAACGTCATCTACGGCGCGATGAACGCCGTCCCCCGCGCACAGCTTGAAACCGCCGAAGCCTACGGGATGAGCCGCAGTCAGGTCTTCCGTCGCATCCTCATCCCGCAGATGTGGATCTATGCCCTGCCCGGCCTGGGCAACCTGTGGATGATCCTGATCAAGGCCACGCCGCTCCTGTTCCTTCTGGGGGTCAAGGACATCGTCTACTACGCGCGCGAACTGGGCGGGTCGAAGACCCAGGTCTACGAATACCCGCATGGCGACTGGCGGCTCTGGTATTTCCTGGGCCTCATGGTCTTCTACCTGGCCTTCACCCGTATCTCGGAAATCGGCCTCGGCAAGCTGACGCGGAGGCTGAGCCACGGCCAGGCCACCGCCGGCGGCGAGGCCCTGCGAAAGGCTGCGGCATGACCTGCTGGGAAACCATCCAGGCCTATGGCCTGCGCTCGATCGGCATCGGCGAGAACCTTCTGCCGCGATCCGATTTCACCATCTGCCAGCAATTCACGCTGATCGGCTCCGGCCTGATCTGGAACCTCTACTTCGGCATCCTCGCGCTTGGCTTCGGTTTCTTCCTCGCCAATGCCATCGCGCTGGCCAGAACCGCCCACAACCCCCTTATCCGCAAGCCGGCTGAGTGGTTCGTCTTCATCTTCCGCGGCTCGCCTCTCTTCATCCAGTTCTTCCTCGCCTACGAGGCATTGGTGCTGCTGCCCAAGGCCGGGATCGACATCCTCGGCATCCATATCAACACCGCCTGGACCACCCGGGCCTGGGCGGGGGCGCTTCTGGTCCTGTTCCTGAACACCGCCGCCTATTCCGCCGAAATCTTCTATGGCGCGCTCAAATCCATCCCGAAGGGCGACATTGAGGCCGCCGAGGCCTATGGCCTGACCGGCTGGAAGAAGTTCATCCGCATCGAATGGCCGACCATGCTGCGCCTTGGCTGGCCCGCCTACACCAACGAGGCGATCTTCCTGTTCCACGCCACGACGCTGGTCTTCTTCTCCAGCTTCCCAGCCTTCGCGCAGAAGGGCGACGCGCTTTATTACGCGAACTACTTCGCCGACAAGACCTTCAACCCCTTCATCCCCTATCCGATCGTCGCCTTCTACTTCATCTGCCTCACCCTGCTTGTGACCTTCGTCTACGGCCGCGTGAATGCGCGGCTGAACCGGCACCTGCCCTCGAACACCCGAGCGAGAATCCGCTTGCGTCCGAACCTGATCCGGTAGTAGGCTGCATTTGATCAAATTATCCGGGCACCCGCCCGGACCGCACTTCCGGTCGACGGAACGGAGCGGAAGGCGATCAGAACCAAGGGAAGGACCAAGGGCATGGTCCGAACTTGCGCATCAGGCGGACGCTTCGCGGCGTTCGGGGCGCGGGGTCCGTGCCTTTCCTGAATTGACATGACTATGAAAGATTACCTCAGAAAGCACCCCGACGTGCGGACCATTCGCGTGGCCGCCGCGGACCTGAACGGCCAAGCCCGCGGCAAACGTGTGCCCGCCCGCTTCGCCGACAAGGTCGTGAAGGACGGAACCCGCTTCCCCTTCTCGGTCCTGAACCTCGACATCTGGGGCGAGGATATCGACGACAGCCCGCTCGTCTTTGAACAGGGCGATGCCGATGGCGTGTTGAAACCCACCGAACGCGGCTTCATGCCGATGCCCTGGCTGGAGGCGCCGACCGCGCTTCTCCCGATCTGGATGTTCCGCGAGAATGGCCAGCCCTATGAGGGCGACCCGCGCCATGCGCTGAACGCCGTCGTCCAGCGCTTCAAGGCCAAGGGCCTGACCCCGGTCTGCGCGATGGAGCTGGAGTTCTTCCTGATCGACGACTCTGGCAAGACCATGCAGGTCCCGGCCTCGCCACGGTCAGGCAAGCGCCGCAAGGCTGCGGAAACCCTGTCGATCCGCGCGCTTGACGCCTTCGACACCTTCTTCACCGACCTCTACGACGCCTGCGAGGCGATGGACATCCCGGCCGATACCACCACCTCGGAAACCGGGCTTGGCCAGTTCGAGGTGAACCTGATGCATTGCGACGACGCGCTTCGCGCCGCCGACGATGCCTGGCTGTTCAAGATGCTGGTCAAGGGCCTCGCCCGCCGCCACGGCTTTGCCGCCAGCTTCATGGCCAAGCCCTATGCCGATTACTCCGGCTCGGGCCTGCACACCCATTTCTCGATCCTCGACGAAAAGGGCGACAACATCTTCGACAGCGGCGGCCCCAAGGGCACCGCGCAACTGCGTCATGCGGTTGCGGGCTGCCTGGCGGCAATGCACGACTCCACCCTGCTCTTTGCCCCGCATTTCAACAGCTACGAACGCCTTGTCCCCGACAAGCACGCCCCCACCGCGATCAGCTGGGGTTATGAGAACCGCACCGCTGCCATCCGCATCCCGGCGGGCAACCCTTCCGCCCGGCGGATCGAGCATCGCGTGGCCGGGGGCGACGTGAACCCCTACCTGATGCTCGCCGCGATCCTTGGTGCCGCGCTGACCGGCCTGGAAGACGAGATGGAGCCGCCACCGGCGGTGACCGGCAACGCCTATGCGATGGAGCTGCCGCAGATTCCCGACACCTGGGAAGCCGCGATCGACGCGTTCGAGCATTCGGACATCCTCTATCGCTTCCTGTCCAAGGAACTGGTGCGGAACATGGTGCAGACCAAACGGCAGGAACTGCACTACCTCGCGGAACTCACCGCCGAGGAGCGGGTCGAACTTTATCTCGACACCGTCTGAACCACCCAGCCCCCCTTGACCAACGGGGGGGCTTCATCCCACCTTTGCCTGAACGACCGCAGGACGAGACCCATGCAGATCGGCATCCTCCAGACCGGCGAAAGCCCCGACGCGCTGCGCGAACAGGGCGACTACCCCGATTTCTTCGAGACCCTGCTGGCCGGCAAGGGCCTCACCTTCCGTCGCTGGGCCGTGCTGCGGAACGAGTTTCCCGCATCGGTGGACGAATGCGACGGCTGGCTCATCACCGGCTCGCGCTTCGGCGCCTATGAGGACCATGACTGGATCCCGCCGCTGGAGGATTTCATCCGCACGGCCTATGCCGAACACATCCCCGTCGTCGGCATCTGCTTCGGCCACCAGATCATCGCCCAGGCGATGGGCGGCAAGGTCGAGAAGTTCGCCGGCGGCTGGACGGTTGGACCCACCGAATACGACTTTGGCGGCCAGACCTACACGCTGAATGCCTGGCATCAGGACCAGGTGGTGAAGAAGCCGGACTCTGCCAAGGTCGTGGCCTCGTCCGCCATGTGCGACAATGCGGCACTTCTCTACGACGACCGAATGTTTTCCGTTCAACCCCACCCCGAGTTCCCCAAGGAATTCGTGGCAGGGCTGATCAAGTACCGGGGGCCGGGTCTGGTCCCCGACGCGCTTCTTGCCGATGCGACTTCCCGCATCGACGCGCCCCTCGACAACCCGTCGATGGCCGACCGGATCGCGGATTTCTTCCTGACCCACCAAGCCAAATCTGGGGCCGAGAAGCTCCGCGCCTGATCCTTGGGTGCGGGGGCCACCCCCCAAAAAACGTGTGACATATGTCCAAATGGACCGATCAGCTGCCCGAGGCAGCGCGTGACTACATTGGCGACCGCCGTGTGGATGAAGTGGAATGCATCATCGGCGACATCGCCGGGGTGGCGCGTGGCAAGGCGATGCCCGCCGCCAAATTCGCGCATCAGAAGAACTACTTCCTGCCGAATTCGATCTTCCTGCAGACGATCACCGGCGAATGGGCGGACAGTCCCTTCGACGCCTTCACCGAACCGGACATGATCCTGGAACCCGACTGGTCCACCGCCACCGCCGCGCCCTGGACCGCCGACATCACCCTTCAGGTGATCCACGACGCCAAGGACCAGAAAGGCAACCTCGTCCCCTTCTCGCCCCGCAATGTGCTGCGCCGGATCTGCGAGCTTTACGCCGCGCAGGGCTGGAAACCCGTGGTCGCACCCGAGATGGAATTCTTTCTGACCGCGCGCAACACCGACCCCAACATGCCGGTGATCCCGCCGATGGGCCGTTCGGGCCGCCGGGCGGCGGGCAAACAGGCCTATTCGCTCTCTGCCGTCGACGAATACGGCAAGGTCATCGACGACATCTACGACTTCGCCGAGGCGCAGGGGCTGGAAATCGACGGCATCCTGCAGGAAGGCGGCGCCGGGCAGATCGAGCTGAACCTTGCCCATGGCGACCCGATCCGGCTGGCCGATGACGTCTTCTTCTTCAAGCGCCTGATCCGCGAGGCCGCTCTGCGGCATGACTGCTTTGCCACCTTCATGGCGAAACCCATCGCGGACGAGCCGGGATCGGCGATGCACATCCACACCTCGGTCGTGGACACCAAGACCGGGAAGAACATCTTCGCCGGCCCGAAAGGGGTAGAGACGGACGCCTTCCTGCACTTCATCGGCGGGTTGCAGAAACACCTTGGCGGCGCCGTCGCCCTGTTTGCGCCCTATGTGAACAGCTACCGCCGCTACGTCCCGGATTTCGCAGCGCCGATCAACCTGGAATGGGGCCGCGACAACCGCACCACGGGCCTGCGCATCCCGATCTCCGGCTCCGCCGCCCGCCGGGTGGAAAACCGCCTGCCCGGCATGGACTGCAACCCCTATCTCGGCATCGCCTCGACTCTCGCCTGTGGCTATCTCGGCCTGATCAACAAGGTGCAGGCCCGCCCGGAATTCTCCGGCTCGGCCTATATCGACAACGAGGATATCCCCGCAAACCTTGGCGATGCGTTGGACTTGCTGGAGGAGGACACCGCGCTCCACGAGGTCCTGGGACCTGACTTCATCAAAGTCTACGATTCGGTAAAGCGGAACGAATACAAAGAGTTCCTGCAAGTCATCAGCCCGTGGGAGAGGGAGCATCTGCTCCTCAATGTCTGATGGTCAACCTCCTTCACGCAAATGACCGGCGGGGCGAACACCCCGCCAGCTACTACGCCGCGACTGCCGCGCCCATCGACCGTTTCCCGATCCTGAAGGGCGCGACCAAGGCCGATGTCTGCGTCGTGGGCGGCGGCTATACTGGCCTGTCCGCCGCGCTGCACCTGGCCCAGAAGGGCTATGACGTGGCGCTTCTGGAGGCCCACCGTGTCGGCTTCGGCGCCTCGGGGCGCAACGGCGGACAGGTCGGCAGCGGGCAACGGCAGGATCAGGTCTGGGTCGAAAAGGCCATGGGCCGCGAGAACGCCCACCGGCTCTGGGATCTGGCCGAGGAAGCCAAGACCCTGGTCAAGTCGCTGGTCCGCGACCACGCCATGCCGGTGACTTTCCACCCCGGCATCGCGCATGCCTGCCGCAGCGAATCGGAAGTCCGCGAGACCCATGCCTATGCCGAGAAGCTGCACCGCGACTACGGCTACACGCATCTTGAGCCCCTCGACCGTGCAGGCATCCGCCGCCTGATCGGTTCCACCGACTATGTCGGCGGCGAGGTGGACCGCGATGCGGGTCACCTGCACCCGTTGAACTACGCCATCGGTCTCGCGCAGGCGGCAGCGAAGGCGGGTGTCCGCATCCATGAACAGAGCGAGGTCCACCGCGTCGAGCCCGGACCCCGCCCCGTGGTCCGCACGCCATCCGGCCATGTCGACTGCGCCACGGTGGTGCTTGCGGGCAACGGCTATCTTGGCCAGCTGAACGCGAAGGTTGCGGCAAAAGTCATGCCGATCAACAACTTCATCCTCGCAACTGAACCTTTGGGTGAAGCCGCGAAAGACCTGTTGTCCGAACCCGTCGCCGTGGCCGACACCCGCTTCGTCGTCAACTACTGGCGGCTTTCCGAGGACAACCGCCTGCTTTTCGGCGGCGGCGAAAGCTATGGCTACCGCTTCCCCGACATCATCAAGACGGTGTCGAAGCCCATGCTCCAGGTCTACCCGCAACTGGCGAAGACGAGGATCGACTATGCCTGGGGCGGGACGCTGGCGATCACGGTGAACCGGATGCCCTGCTTCACCCGTCCCGGCCAGAACATCCTCTCTGCCTCCGGCTATTCCGGCCACGGCGTCGCGATGGCCACGCTGGCGGGCAAGCTGATGGCCGAGGCGACCGCGGGCCAGCAGGAACGCTTCGACCTGATGGCCAGCCTGCCGCAACACCGCTTCCCCGGCGGCGCGGCCTTGCGCTGGCCGCTTCTGGTCACTGCGATGACCTGGTTTTCCATGCGCGACCGGCTGGGCCTCTGACATCTGTCGGCAGCGGGGGCCAGCCCCCGCACCCCCGGGATATTTGTGGACAGAAAATGGTGGCTGGATTCGACCCATTTTCTGTCCGCAAGCATCCTCGGGGTGGACGAAGCGCCCCCGGGGGCTGCACTGGGCGCGCGATCTGCTATAAGCGACACCATGTCCCTGCCTCCCGGTTTCCTCGACGAGCTTCGCACCCGTGTCACCCTCTCCTCGGTCGTGGGGAAAAAGGTCACATGGGATATGCGCAAGTCCAACCTCGCAAAGGGCGACTTCTGGGCGCCCTGCCCCTTCCATCAGGAAAAGTCGGCGAGCTTCCACGTCGATGACAGGAAGGGCTATTACTACTGTTTCGGCTGCCACGCGAAGGGCGATGCCGTCACCTTCGTCAAGGACTCCGAGAACCTGAGCTTCATCGAGGCCGTCACCGTCCTTGCCGGGGAAGCCGGGATGCAGATGCCCGCCCGCGACCCGCGCGCCGCCGAGAAGGCCGACCGTCGCACGGAATTGCAGCAAGTCATGGACGAAGCGGTGAAATTCTACCGCCTGCAGCTGAAGACCGCCGCCGGGTCCGCCGCCCGCAGCTACCTGTCGCAGAAGCGCCGCCTGAATGAACAGGCCTGGGACCGCTGGGACATCGGCTGGTCGCCCGACAATGCGCAGGCCGTGGTCGCGGCGCTGCAAGCCAAGGGCATCTCGCCCGACCAGATGGTCGCCTCCGGCGTCGTCGCCAAATCGGACAACGGCCGCCTCTACGACCGCTTCCACGCCCGGATCATCTTTCCGATCCGCGACGGGCGGGGGCGGATCATCTCGCTTGGCGGTCGCTCACTCGACCCCAATGCACGGGCGAAATACCTGAACGGGCCGGAGACCGAGCTGTTCGACAAGGGCCGCAACCTCTTCAACCAGTCCCCCGCGCGCGAGGCGGCAGGCAAGGGCAGGCAACTGATCGTCGCCGAAGGCTACATGGACGTGATCGCGCTCAGCGAGGCCGGGTTCAGCGCCGCCGTCGCGCCCCTGGGCACCGCCGTCACCGAGGACCAGCTCCGCCTGATCTGGCGCATCGCGGATGAACCGATCATCGCCCTTGATGGCGATACCGCTGGCCTCCGCGCTGCCCAGCGGGTCATCGACCTCGCCCTGCCCCTTCTCGAAGTCGGCAAGGCCCTGCGCTTCGCCATCCTGCCCGGTGGCATGGACCCGGACGACCTGATCAAGGCCAACGGCGCGCCGGCCATGCAGGCGGTGCTCGACAGCGCGAAACCGATGGTCCAGCTCCTCTGGCAGCGCGAGACCGAGGGCCGCGTCTTCGACAGCCCCGAACGCCGCGCCGCCCTGGACAAGACGTTGCGCGGCCACCTCGCCCGCATCGCCGACCAGTCGATCCGCAACCACTATGCCGATGAAATGAAACGCCTGCGGCTGGAGCTGTTCGGCACTGCACAGTATCGCCCGTTCCAGCCTGGCCCCTTCCGCCCGCGCGGAAAGTTCGCGCCCCCCGGCGGCGCGCTGGCGACCACCCGCTCCTCTCTCCTCGCGCAAGCCCAGGGTCCGGTCGAGGAAACCCTGCGCGAGGCTGTCATCCTCGCCATCCTGATCCTGCACCCCGCGCTGATCCACCGCTTCGAATCCGCCCTCGAACGGCTGGACCTGTCCGGCGACGACCACGACACGCTGCGCCAGATGATCCTTGCGGGCGCCGACATGCCCGATTTGCACGCCCGGATCGCCCAGTCTGCCCCCGCAGCCCTTGACGCGGTCCTCTCGCGCCCCCATGTCGCCATCGCACCCCCGGTCCGCAACCTGCAGGACGACGACCTCGCCGCCCTCTGCCTGGCCGAAGAGCTTGCCAAGCTGGAAGCCCGCCGGGGCGCGCGCCGTGAAATCGAAGACGCAATGGAGGATATGGACGGCCTTCCCGACGAAGGCCTGACCTGGCGTCTCAGCCAGGCTGCCGAGGCCCGCCACCGCTCGGAAAAAAGCGGCCAGAACGACAGTTCCGACCTCGGCGAAGACCGGGCCGCGCTGTCAAGACAATTGCAACGCCTGATCGACGATCAGGTCTGGGTCAAGAAGAATCGCTGATTCGGCCTTTCCCCCAGCCTGATTCGCGCTATTGATTCGACCAGCCCCCGCCTTGATTCGCATTTGCGCCCCACTACGCCTTACGGAGACCCCATGGCCCTCAAGGATACCGACGACGCCAAGCCGGAAACCGAAGACGCCGACGTTTCGCTCGACATGAGCCAGGCCGCGGTCAAGAAGATGATCGCCGACGCGAAAGAGCGTGGCTATATCACTTACGACCAGCTGAACACCGTCTTGCCGCCGGAACAGGTGTCCTCGGAACAGATCGAGGACGTGATGTCGATGCTCTCGGAAATGGGCATCAACATCATCGAGGACGAAGAGGTCGAGGAAGGCGAGGCCCCCGTCGCGGGCGAACTGGTCGAGACCTCGACCAGCCGTGAGATCGCGGTTGCCGGCACCACCACCGAAACCCTCGACCGCACCGATGACCCGGTGCGGATGTACCTGCGCGAGATGGGCAGCGTGGAGCTTCTGTCGCGCGAGGGCGAGATTGCCATCGCCAAGCGGATCGAGGCCGGTCGCAACACGATGATCGCGGGGCTGTGCGAGTCGCCCCTGACGTTCCAGGCCATCATCATCTGGCGCGACGAACTTCTGTCGGAAGAAATCCTCCTCCGCGACGTGATCGACCTTGAAGCCACCTTCGGGCGCAGCCTTGACGGCGACGAGGACATGGACGGCCCGGCACTCGATGAGGTCGGGGTCGGCGAGGCCGCGCCGCGCCGCAGCTCCAGCGCGGAACCCGAGCTTGACGCCGACGGCAATCCGATCATGGCCGAAGCGGATGACGACGAGGATGACGAAGCCTCGAACATGTCGCTGGCCGCGATGGAAGCCGCGCTGAAGCCGCGTGTGCTGGAAACGCTTGACCTGATCGCCCGCGACTACGACACACTCGCCGACATGCAGGAACTGCGGATGAACGCGACGCTGTCCTCCAGTCAGCGTTTCTCCACCGCAGATGAAGCCGCCTATCAGAAGCTCCGCTCGGAAATCGTGCTTCTGGTCAATGAGCTGCACCTGAACAACTCCCGTATCGAAGCGCTGATCGACCAGCTTTACGGCATCAACAAGCGCATCATGTCGATCAACTCGGGCATGGTGAAACTGGCCGATGCGGCGCGGATCAACCGGCAGGAGTTCATCCACGAGTACCAGGGCTATGAGCTTGACCCAACCTGGCTGGAGCGCATGTCGCAAAAGGCCGGGCGCGGCTGGCAGGCGCTGATCGAACGCAGCCGCGACAAGGTGGAAGAGCTTCGCGCCGAAATGGCACAGGTCGGGCAGTATGTCGGCGTCGATATCAGCGAATTCCGCCGGATCGTGAATCAGGTCCAGAAGGGCGAGAAAGAGGCGCGTCAGGCCAAGAAGGAAATGGTCGAGGCCAACCTGCGCCTCGTGATTTCCATCGCCAAGAAGTACACCAACCGCGGGTTGCAATTCCTTGATCTCATTCAGGAAGGCAACATCGGCCTGATGAAGGCGGTCGACAAGTTCGAGTACCGCCGCGGCTACAAGTTCTCCACCTACGCGACCTGGTGGATCCGCCAGGCGATCACCCGCTCCATCGCCGACCAGGCCCGGACGATCCGTATCCCGGTCCACATGATCGAGACGATCAACAAGCTGGTGCGCACCGGCCGCCAGATGCTGCACGAAATCGGCCGCGAACCCACGCCCGAGGAACTGGCCGAGAAACTCCAGATGCCGCTGGAGAAGGTCCGCAAGGTGATGAAGATCGCCAAGGAACCAATCTCTCTGGAAACACCCATTGGCGACGAGGAAGACAGCCAGCTTGGCGACTTCATCGAAGACAAGAACGCGATCCTGCCCTTGGATTCCGCCATTCAGGAAAACCTGAAGGAAACCACGACCCGCGTGCTGGCGTCCCTCACCCCGCGCGAGGAACGTGTCTTGCGGATGCGCTTCGGCATCGGGATGAACACCGACCACACGCTGGAAGAGGTCGGCCAGCAGTTCAGCGTCACCCGCGAACGCATCCGGCAGATCGAGGCGAAGGCGCTTCGGAAGCTGAAGCACCCGAGCCGGTCACGCAAGCTGCGGTCGTTCCTCGACCAGTAAGGAGGCGGCATGTCGCTGTTGTCACGCCTTTTCGGCCGGAAGTCCGACCCCTCCTCGCCCCCTGCCGGGGCGCGGAGCGAGGAGTACAAGGGCTTTGCGATCACCCCCGCGCCCATCAAGGAGGGCGGCCAGTATCGCGTCGCGGCCCGGATCGAAAAGGACGGGCGTGGCCATGATCTGGTCCGTGCCGATCAGACGGCCTCGCTGGAGGATGCAACGGCAATCTCGCTGTCGAAGGCCAAACAGATGATCGACGAACAGGGCGACCGGCTTTTCGGCCCCTGATCACCGCCCGGCGATAGCAGCCGCCCGACACCGATCTTGCGCCGGGCGGAACGTCTCAGTCCTCCAGCACAAAGGTCACCATCATGTTGACCTGCCAGGTGACTATCTTGTCGTTCTTGACCGTGACCTTGTGCTCTTTCACCCATGCCCCCGATACGCCGCGCAGGGTCTGGGTGGCCCGCGCAATGCCCGAGGCCACGGCATCCTCGAAACTCTTGTTCGAGGTCGAGGAAATCTCGGTAACCCGTGCAACGCTCATGACTCTTTCCTTTCACTGACAAGCTGCCCCATCGGCAACCCTGCCAGACTGCCCCGGTCCGCCGCACGACCCAAGCGATTTCGCCCGCGCACCATCCTGCCGGGCAACAACCGGCCTTCCCCGACGCTCGATCCTCGCGACGGACGCGCCCCGACTCACCCCGTTCCGTGCTACCCTCCGCCCACCCACAATGGGGAGGGGATGCCATGACCGTGATGAACGTGGTGCACATGCGAGTGAAGCCGGGTATGGAAGACGAATACATCCGCCTGCACAAGGACCTCGACGTATCCACCTGGCAGGGCGGTCGCAACTTCTGGCTGGTGAAGTCGGGTGACCGCAGCTTCATCGTCGTCGGGGAATGGGACAGCATGGATGCCATGGTCGCCGCCCGACCCATGATGATCGCCAACCTCGACAAACTGCGCCCGGTCCTCGAAGACCTCGGCGGCGGGCGCGGCCTGACCGAGCCCTGGTCGGGCGAGGTTGCCCTGCACCTCAGCCGCTAGACGAACCAGCAGCGCAAGGCCGGGCCGGACGCCCCGTCCGGATGCCTGACCTTGTGTCCAGCGCAAGCTCGCTCCAAACTCCGCCAAAACCGGAGACCGAAGATGCGTGCCGCCCTTCTCCTCGCCCTCCTCGCTACCCCGGCAAGCGCCGCCTGTCAGGGAGACGAGGCTTTCTCCTGCACCATCGGCAAGAAGACCCTTGAGGTCTGCTCCTGGAAGGGCGCGCTGATCTACAGCTACGGGCGTGAGGGCAAGCCCGAACTGACCATCGCCGAACCGCTCGAAACCGTGGCCTACACCCCCTGGCCCGGCATCGGCCGCGCGATCTGGGACTCGGTGGCCTTCCAGAACGAAGGCGTGACCTACGAAGTCTGGACCTCCTTCGACAAGATGGACGAGAACGCCATCCTCGAAGGCGGGGTCAACGTCCTGCAGGGTGACACCACCCTCGCCAGCCTGACCTGCGACAAGGGCAGCGTCGCGCACAGCCTTGACCCGATCTCCGACCTCAAGGCGGGCATCGGCCAGTGCTGGGCCCCCACAGCCCAGGTCTGGGCCACCTGCAACTAGCCCTCGACAAAGGGCCAGACCGGATAGTCCAGCCCCGCCGCCCGCAGGATACCGCACAGCCGCAGCGCCTCTGCCCGCATCGGGGCGGAGCGGCGGGCCAGATCGTCATTCCGCACCCCTCCCGCATCGAATGCGGCAAAGCGCGCGTCCAACTTGGCCCGCTTCACCTCGGGGTGTTGCGAATTCGCATGGCCCCGCGCCCGCTTTTCCCCGAACTCCTCCAGCGATTTCACCGCGTAATGGTGCAGCGCCGCCACCGCCACCTCCGGCGCGACCGAAGCCGTCAACCCGTCGAACACCGCCTCCCGGCCCGAGGGCATGACATAGCGCCCCTCCGCCACCGCGACCCGGTGGATCCCGGTGCCCGACAGCCGCGCCCGCCGCCCGATCGCCTTGACCGTCCGGTTCTCCGCCGCACCCGCCGGCAGCGCATCGGTAAACCGCTCCGTCACCGGCAGCGCGGCATAGCGCGCCTGCCCGCCGCTGCCGAAGACGATCCAGTTGACCGCAACCGCCGCGACATCCTCGCCAAAGCGCCGCAGGAACCCGCCGATATCCGCATCCTGATGCAGCACCAGGAACTCGTCGGCATCGAAGAACGCCAGCCAGTCGGCGTCGGAATGCTTGCGCGCATGTTCATAGGCCAGCCGCTGCGGCCGCGCGCCCACCTCATGCGGCCAGGGCAGAAGCACAAGCTCCCCGGCCTCGTCCAGCACCTGCAGCACATCACTGGTGCCGTCGTCACTGTCGTTGTCGTAGATCAGGAAATCGGTGAACCCCAACGTCTTGTAATGTGCCAGCCATTCGACCAGCGACCGGATTTCGTTCCGGACGATGGCGCAAAGGGCAATGCGGGGCTTGGTCATGCCCCATCTAGCCGTCGTCGTCCCGCGTCCGCAAGTCGGGCTGAGTCCGCCCCGCCACAGTTCCGCCCCCATATTCTGGGCCGCAAATATAAGCCTTCCCGAAATGCATGGGGCTCTCCTATAGTCAGTGGCAGGAACCGGGGGAAACACCCGGCCTTGAGGCAGGACCAACAACAAAGCAAGGAGGGGGCCGATGCGCTGCCCATTCTGCGGCAACATCGACACGCAGGTGAAGGATTCGCGACCGGCGGAGGATCACGTCTCGATCCGTCGCCGCCGCTTTTGCCCGGCCTGCGGCGGCCGCTTCACCACATACGAACGTGTCCAGTTGCGCGATCTCGTCGTCATCAAATCCTCCGGCAAGCGCGAGGATTTCGACCGCTCGAAACTGGAACGCTCGATCCGCATCGCAATGCAGAAGCGCCCGATCGACCCGGAACGCATCGACCAGATGATCTCCGGCATCGTCCGGCGGCTGGAGTCCTTGGGCGATACCGACATCTCCTCGAAGATCATCGGCGAGATCGTGATGGAAAGCCTGGCCCGGATCGACACCGTCGCCTATGTGCGCTTTGCCAGCGTTTACAAGAACTTCCAGACGGCGGATGATTTCGACGGCTTCGTCTCCGAACTCCGGCCCGGAGCCGCCGGGGAAGAGTGACCCCCCGGCCCGAAGATGTCCCCCACATGGCCCATGCCCTGCGCCTTGCGGCGCGGGGCCTTGGCAATACCTGGCCCAACCCCGCCGTCGGCTGCGTCCTTGTGCGTGACGGACTGATCGTCGGGCGCGGCTGGACGCAACCGGGCGGACGCCCCCATGCCGAGGTCCGCGCGCTGCAGCAGGCCGGGGAGGCCACTGAAGGCGCCACCGCCTATGTCACGCTGGAACCCTGCGCCCACCACGGCCACACCCCGCCCTGCGCCTCGGCCCTGATCGCCGCGAAAGTCGCGAGGGTCGTCACCGCCCTCACCGACCCCGACCCCCGCGTCTCCGGCAAGGGCCACGCCATGCTCCGCGCCGCGGGCATCGCCGTCACTGAAGGCGTGATGACGGTAGAAGCCTCCCACCTCAACGCCGGCTTCCTGAAACGGGTCACGCAAGGCCTCCCCTTCGTCACCCTGAAGCTGGCCGCGAGCCTCGACGGCCGCACCGCCACCGCGACGGGTGAGAGCCGCTGGATCACCGGCCCGGAGGCCCGCCGCAAGGTCCACGCCCTCCGCATGAGCCACGATGCCGTCATGGTCGGCTCGGGCACCGCGCTGGCCGACAACCCCGACCTGACAGCGCGGGACATGGGGGCTGTGAGGCAACCCGTCCGCATTGTCCTGGATCGGATGCTGAGACATTCCCCCGACAGCCGCCTCGGCCGCACCGCCAGGGATAACCCGGCCTGGCTCCTCCACGGCCCCGCCGCACCGGAAGCAGCCCGCAAAGCATGGGAAGCCACCGGAGCCACCCTGATCGAAACGCCCGAAACCGACGGTCACCTCGACCTGCCCGCCGCCCTGCAAACCCTCGCCGCCAGAGGCCTCACCCGCATCCTCAGCGAAGGCGGCAGCACCCTCGCCGCTGCACTGGTCAAGGCCGGGCTGGTGGATGATCTGGCGATGTTCTCAGGAGGAGCGCTGATTGGCGCGGAGGGCCACCCCGCCCTCGGCCCTCTCGCCCTTACTCTCCTCGCCGACGCACCCCGCCCCCGCCTCAATGAAACCCTGGCCCTCGGGCCGGACATGTTCAGCCTCTGGTCTCTCTGACCTCCGGCCTTTCATACTGGCCCAAGCATCCCCGCCGGAGGCGCCTTTACCAGCTCCCGACCGACGCCATGCTCACCCACGGCTCCGCCGGAGCCTTCGCCGCCCCCCGCTGCAACAATTCTACCGACACGTTGTCGGGCGAGCGCACGAAGGCCATCCGCCCATCCCGTGGTGGCCGGTTGATCAGCACCCCGTTCTTCTGCAGATGCGCACAGGTCGCGTAGATGTCGTCCACCTCATAGGCCAGATGCCCGAAGTGGCGGCTGTCCGACGGCAGCCCGGTATCCCCGTCCCAGTTGTAGGTCAGCTCCACCGGGCAATCCTCCTGCCCCGGCGGCGCCATGAAGACCAGCGTGAAGCGCCCCTGCTCGCTCTCATGCCGCCGGGTCTCCTTCAGACCCAAGAGCCGATAGAACGCCATCGACTTCTCCAGATCCTTCACGCGCACCATCGTATGCAGATACCTGATCGCCATCTCATCCTCCATTCGTTCATCTAGCGGTATCACGCCCCGCAACCGCAAGCTATAGTAGACCCCGACTCGAACCCCATGAGGCCCCGAATGCCGCTAACCCCCGACCAACTCGCCGAAATCGAGGCCGCCCGCGCCACCCCC
>JAFLCY010000044.1 GCA_017303485.1 Rhodobacterales bacterium | reverse complement strand
CGTATCCGCAACGCCCAGATGCGCTGCAAGTCCACTGTCGTGACCCCCGCATCCACGCTGCGCGCCCGCGTGCTGGAAGTGCTGCTGTCCGAAGGCTACATCCGTGGCTTCGAGAAGGCTGACACCGCCAACAAGCAGGGTGAATTCACCATCAGCCTGAAGTACTACGAAGGCGAGCCCGTGATCCGCGAACTCAAGCGCGTCTCGAAGCCCGGCCGTCGCGTGTACATGGGTGTGAGCGAGCTTCCCTCGGTCCGCAACGGCCTGGGCGTCGCCATCGTCTCGACCCCCAAGGGCGTTCTGTCGGATGCAAATGCACGCGCTGCCAATGTCGGCGGCGAAGTGCTTTGCACCGTGTTCTGAGGAGGGTGGAATGTCTCGTATCGGCAAGAAACCCGTCACGCTCGTCAAAGGCACCTCTGCCTCGATCAGCGGTCAGACCATCGAAGTGAAGGGCCCGAAAGGCACCCGCAGCTTCACCGCTGGCGACGACGTCACCTTGACCATCGAAGGCGATGCCGTGAAGGTCACCCCGCGCGGGCTGTCCAAGCGGGCGCGCCAGCAATGGGGCATGACCCGTTCCATGATTGAAAACCTGGTGACCGGCGTCACCACGGGCTTCAAGAAGGAAATGGAAATCCAGGGCGTCGGCTACCGTGCGGCCATGCAGGGCAACATCCTGAAACTGTCGCTCGGCTACTCCCACGAAGTGAACTTCGCCGTGCCGAAAGGGGTGACCATCACCTCCGCGAAGCCGACCGAAATCACCGTGGAAGGCATCGACCAGCAACAGGTCGGCCAGGTGGCAGCGAACATCCGCGAATGGCGCGCGCCGGAGCCCTACAAGGGCAAGGGCATCCGCTACAAGGATGAGTATATCTTCCGCAAGGAAGGCAAGAAGAAGTAAGGGTGGCAAAATGGCTTTGAAAAAACGCGAGCTGTTCCTCAAGCGCCGCCTGCGCGTCCGGAACAAGATCAAGGCGACCGCGCATGGTCGTCTGCGCCTGTCGGTGCACCGTTCGTCGAAGAACATCAGCGTCCAGCTGATCGACGATGTGAAAGGTGTGACGATTGCGGCGGCTTCCTCGCTGGAGAAAGATCTCGGCGTGGTGGGCAAGAACAACGTCGAGGCTTCCGCGAAAGTGGGCGCCGCGATTGCAGAACGGGCCAAGAAGGCGGGCGTCGAAGAGTGCTACTTCGACCGTGGTGGCTTCCTGTTCCACGGCAAGATCAAGGCACTTGCCGACGCAGCCCGCGAAGGCGGTCTGAAGTTCTGATCACGGCGGGCGGCTCTCGGGCCACCCCGATGATCCGGGCCCCCGACCTGATCGGGGGCACCAGGATTGGATTTAACGGCGCAACCTGCGCCACCACGAAGGAATTGCCATATGGCAGAACGTGAGAACCGCCGGGAAGGCCGTGGCAATGACCGCCGCGACAACCGCCCGGAAGAAACCCCGGAATTCGCCGACCGTCTGGTCGCGATCAACCGCGTCTCGAAGACCGTCAAGGGTGGCAAGCGCTTCGGCTTCGCCGCACTCGTCGTCGTCGGTGACCAGCGCGGTCGCGTCGGCTTCGGCAAGGGCAAGGCCAAGGAAGTGCCGGAAGCGATCCGCAAGGCCACTGAACAGGCCAAGCGCTCGATGATCCGCGTCGCGCTGAAGGACAGCCGCACGCTGCACCACGACATGGAAGGCCGCCACGGCGCCGGGAAAGTCGTGATGCGGACCGCCGTGGCCGGTACCGGCATCATCGCCGGCGGCCCGATGCGCGCTGTGTTCGAGATGCTGGGCATCCAGGACATCGTCGCCAAGTCGATCGGCTCGGCCAACCCCTACAACATGATCCGCGCCACCATCGACGGGCTGAAGCACGAAGCCTCGCCCCGTTCGGTCGCATCGCGTCGTGGCAAGAAGGTTGCGGAAATCCTCCGCAAGCCCGAAGCCGAAACCGTGGAGGCCTGATCATGGCTGCCAAGAAAACCATCGTCGTGAAGCAGATCCGGTCGGCCGCCCGCCGTCCGGCCGTGCAGACCGCGACCCTGAAAGGCCTCGGCCTGAACAAGATGAACCGCACCCGCGAACTGGAAGACACGCCTTCCGTCCGCGGCATGGTGAACTCGATCAGCCACCTGGTCGTGATCGTCGAAGAGCGCGGCTAAGCGATCAGGGCGGCCTGCTGCACAGTTGGCCTCGCTATACTCAAGATGCCCCGCTGTTAGGCGGGGCATTTTCTTTTGGCAGCCTGCACCGGGCGCAAAGGCTGGCAAGATGGAACCGAACGTCCAGGACGGATGCGTTCTGCCGCCGAAATTCCCGGAATTGCAGCGGCAGGCTGGGGGAGAAGGCCATTGGAAAGATCAGTTTTCCTTCAATCGGTTCCGCCCCGCCAGAGGCAGGGGGCGTCGAGAGTGCCGGATATAGTCCCATCCGGAAGCGTGTTGCCCAGGCCTATTGGCTGGCCCGGTTGACAGTGACCTCGGCGGGAACCGCGAATCCCGGCGCAATCTCATGACTCAACCGTCGCCGCACGAACCGGACCCAGGCGGACGGCGTAATCAGGCGACGCCATCCTTTCACATATTTCGCGCTGAAATCGAAACCCTCCGGGATCAAGTTGACATGGGTTTCGTGAACGTAGGACTGCAATTGCCCCGGCGGCAGGCGCAGGACAATAGACGGGACAGTCAGCATGGCTCCTATCCTGGTAAGGTCGGCTGGCCAGTCGGCGCGTCCTCGCAGAGGCTTGGCGGCGTCCCGCAATCGCGCCGCTGCCTTCGCCGACAGGCAGTATCCGACGGCACCAAAGCAGTTTTCCTCCAGCCGGAACAGCCGGATCCTGTCCAGGACGCGCCGTCCCGGTCCGCGCCAGATGCGTGCCGAGAAACAGAACATCTGGATGAAATCCGCCTCGCGGTACCCGCCCTTTCGGCAGAATTCGGCAAACTCCTCCGTCAGGATTGCATCGTCTTCCAGTACGACCGCGCCCGGAAGGCCCTGGTCCAGAATCCGGGCGTAGACGAGCTGGTGGCTGAGGGCACAGGCATATTCCCCGTCGGTGACGCCGTATCCGTGGAGGTCGATAGTGCCCTGCCGGTCTACAGCCGCCTCCCAGACCGGAGGCAGCGCCTTGCGACCGTCGATGGCGTCAATGAAGGTGAACTCCAGCCCCGCGGCCTGCAGTTGCGCCGTCATTCGGATCCGTCGTTCGACCGCAATTTCAAGAGCAATAACAAAAATTGGCCAAGCTTCATTCGGTGAAGGCATGTAGCGCTCTCCGACGTGAAATTCTGAGGACAAATCTAGAACGGGCAGCCTGTTGAGTCCAGTGATGGAGCAACGAAGCCACTGCCGACAGTCGCATTCACCAGGCAATCGTCCAGACATCATCTATCGCCTTAGAACCCCTCAGGGCTGCGGCGCCGGGCTGGGTGGTGAAATCTGGATTGACGAGATGAATCCGGGATATGGTTCATTCGTCGCCTGCGGAGCCGATCTGGACCTCCGACATGACCGGCGACACGGTTGCAGGTCGAAGTCAGGTCGACTGGTGTCGCAAATCCTTACGCTGCGTCAGGCGGCGGTGCTACGCTGCTCCAGCGACTCAACCCCGCCCGAGGAGGGGCAGGGGGCCGCGAACAGGGAGGAACCATCATGACCACGCACTATGCCGGCGGATGCGCGCATGTCCACGTCACCGCCACTGCCGAGCCGATCGACAACCATGAATGCCACTGCAACGTCTGCAAGGGCGTGACCGGCCAGCAGCACACCCATGTCGCCTTCTTCAACCACGGTGACATCCAGGTTGACCACCCCGAGCTGATGAACCGCGTCCCCTTCAATAAGGACAATCCGAACGGCCCCTTGGAAATCTGCGTCTGCAAGGAATGCGGGGCGGCCTTGATGCTGGATGACAAGCAGGGTCGCATCCGCGTGGCCGTGCCCAATGTGATGGGCTACGACGACGCCAAGTTCCCCAAGGCCACCTACCACGCCTTCTGGGACGAGACGAAGGGCTATCCGGCGCCGGCTGACGGCCGCCCGGTCTATGCGGCCCTGCAACCCAGTTTCGTCTGGCCGAAAGGGGCATGACGGGCGTAGGTCGGGCTTCAGCCCGACTCTTCAAAGGTTAGGGACGCCGAACGCAGACCTCTAACCCATTGGAATTGCTCATTCCGAAAGGGTGTCCATGCGTGGACAGCCTTTCCCTTGCGTATCCGCGCCGTCTCCTGTAAGGCCCCCCGGTGGCCAAGTCCGGCCATGAGAATCAAGAAAAGCCGTGGGTGTCCCGTTTTCGCTTCGGGGGCACATCCGGCAAGGAGAAGCGACATGAAACTGCATGAACTCGCCGACAACGAAGGCGCGGCGAAGAAGAAAAAGCGCGTTGCACGCGGCCCGGGCTCGGGCAAGGGCAAGACCGCCGGGCGCGGTATCAAGGGCCAGAAATCCCGTTCGGGCGTTGCCCTCGGTGGCTACGAAGGCGGCCAGATGCCGCTCTATCGCCGCCTGCCGAAGCGCGGCTTCACCAAGCCGAACAAGCTGCATTACTCGGTGGTCAACCTGGGCCTGATCGAGAAGTTCATCGCCGCCGGCAAGCTGGACGTAAAGGCCGAGATCACCGAAGACGCACTGGTTGCGGCCGGCCTCACCTCGACCAAGCGCGACGGGATCCGCGTGCTGGCCAAGGGCGAGCTGAAATCGAAGATCAACCTGACCGTCACCGGCGCTTCGGCCTCTGCCGTGGAAGCGGTGGAAAAGGCCGGCGGCAAAGTCACGCTGCTGGCACCGGTTGCTGCGGCCGCCGAGTAGGGGATTGTGAGCGGCCCAAAGGTCGCTTACATCATCACCCAGTTTTCCCGCGCCGCCGACCGGAGAACGGTTTGGCGGCGCTTGGCTTGAAAGAGACCTGACATGGCATCTGCTGCCGAACAAATGGCCGCAAACCTCAGCTGGGGCATGCTCGGCAAGGCGACCGACCTGCGCCAACGCATCTTCTTCACAATCGGCCTCCTGATCGTCTACCGCCTCGGGACCTACATTCCCGTTCCCGGCATCGACGGCGAGGAACTTCGGCAGTTCATGGAGCGTGCGGGGCAGGGCATCGGCGGCATGCTGAACCTGTTCACCGGCGGCGCGATCCATCGGATGGCCATCTTCGCGCTGGGGATCATGCCCTACATCAGCGCCTCGATCATTGTGCAGCTGCTCAGCACCATGTACGCGCCATGGCAGCAGTTGAAGAAAGAGGGCGAGCAGGGCCGCAAAAAGCTGAACCAGTACACCCGCTATGGCACGGTGGCACTGGCGACGTTGCAGGGCTATGGCATCGCCATGTCTATCCAGGGTGGCGGGCTGGCCCAGACACCCGGGCTGTTCTTCATCGCCTCCTGCGTCATTACCCTGGTCGGGGGCACAATGTTCCTGATGTGGCTGGGCGAGCAGATCACCGCCCGCGGCATCGGCAACGGCATCTCGCTGATCATCTTCGTCGGCATTGTCGCCGAAATCCCCGCCGCCATTGCCCAGTTCTTCGCGCAAGGCCGCTCCGGCGCGCTGTCGACCCCGGTGATCCTGGGCGTGATCGTGATGGTCGTCGTGGTGATCGCCTTCGTCGTCTTCATGGAACGCGCGCTGCGGAAGATCTCGATCCTCTATCCCCGTCGTCAGGTCGGGATGAAGGTGTATGAGGGCGGCTCGTCCCACCTGCCGATCAAGGTCAACCCGGCGGGCGTGATTCCGGCGATCTTCGCTTCGTCGATCCTGCTGCTGCCGACAACGCTCAGCACCTTCTCGGGTGGCAGCACGAACCCGGTCCTCAGCTGGCTGGCGGCGAACCTCGGCTACGGCCAGCCGCTGCACCTGGTGTTCCTGGCGGCGATGATCGTGTTCTTTGCCTATTTCTACACGCTGAACGTTTCGTTCAAGGTCGACGAGGTGGCCGAAAACCTGAAGAACCAGAACGCTTCGGTTCCCGGCATCCGTCCCGGCAAGAAGACCGAGGAATATCTGGAATATGTGGTCAACCGCGTCCTTGTGCTTGGCTCGGCCTATCTGGCGGCGGTCTGTCTTCTGCCGGAGATTCTGATCAGCCGCGTCGGCATCCCGTTCTACTTCGGCGGCACGTCGGTCCTGATCGTTGTTTCGGTCACGATGGACACGATCCAGCAGGTCCAGTCGCATCTTCTGGCGCATCAGTATGAGGCGCTGATCGAGAAGTCGCAGCTGCGCGGCCGCAAGAAGCCCGGTGCCAAGGCGCCCAAGGCCCCCGCCCGGCGCTGACCCAGATGGCGAACATCATTCTTCTGGGACCGCCCGGCGCGGGCAAGGGCACGCAGGCCAAACGGCTTGAGGACGCACGCGGCATGGTGCAGCTGTCCACCGGCGACATGCTGCGGGCTGCACGGACCAGCGGCACCGAAATGGGCCGCAAGGTTGCTGCGGTGCTGGACAGTGGCGGTCTGGTGACCGACGAGATCGTCATCGGACTGATCGAGGAGCGCCTTGCCCAGACTGGCCACGGCGGCTTCATCTTCGACGGCTTCCCGCGCACGCTGAAGCAGGCCGATGCACTTGGGGCGCTGCTGGCGCGCAAGGGTCTGGCGCTGGATGCCGTGATCGAGCTGGTGGTCGATGATGCCGCACTGGTTGGCCGGATCGTAAAGCGGGCCGAGGACGCGCGCGCCGCAGGACAGCCTGTCCGGAAGGATGATACGCCAGAAGTTTTCCAGGTCCGCCTGCAGGAATACTACAAGAACACGGCGCCGCTGATTGGCTATTATTGGGCCAAGGGCGACCTCGTTCAGCTGGACGGCATGGCGGATATGCAGGCCGTTGCCGAGGCCATCGCCAAAGTTCTTGACAAAGCCTGAAAAACCACTCTCGCGGCCTTGACGGCCCCGGGAAAAGCCCCTAATGCACGGCGTCCCGCGGTGGAATCGCCTTGCGGGCCTTCCATATTGGAAGTTCGTATCGCCGGGTCAACAGCCCGTGCGGTGTTGTGAAAAAAGGTTCTGGCACTACGGAACCGCAACTGAAGAAGGACGACACGTTTGGCACGTATTGCTGGCGTCAACATTCCGACCGCGAAACGGGTTCCGATCGCGCTCACCTATATCACCGGGATCGGCCCGCGCACTGCAGAAACGATCTGCGAAGCGCTGAAGATCGAGCCTGCTCGCCGCGTGAACCAGCTGACCGACGCCGAGGTCCTGGCGATCCGCGAGTACATCGACGCGAACCTGACTGTCGAAGGCGACCTGCGCCGCGAAGTCACGATGAACATCAAGCGTCTGATGGATCTGGGCTGCTACCGTGGCCTGCGTCACCGCAAGGGCCTGCCGGTCCGCGGCCAGCGCACCCACACCAACGCCCGTACCCGCAAAGGCCCCGCGAAGGCCATTGCCGGCAAGAAGAAATAAGGGGGCTTGAGATATGGCACGCGATACCAAAGCCGCCCGCACCAAGAAAAAAGAACGCAAGAACATCGCCGCCGGCGTGGCGCATGTGAACTCGTCGTTCAACAACACCAAGATCCTGATCTCGGACGTCCAGGGCAACGCGATCTCGTGGTCGTCCTCGGGCACCATGGGGTTCAAGGGCTCGCGCAAGTCGACGCCCTATGCCGCCCAGATGGCTGCCGAAGACGCTGGCCGCAAGGCGCAGGAACATGGCGTCCGCACGCTGGAAGTCGAAGTGCAGGGCCCGGGTTCGGGCCGTGAATCGGCTCTGCGCGCGCTGGCTGCGGTGGGCTTCCAGATCACCTCGATCCGCGACGTGACCCCGCTGGCGCACAACGGCTGCCGCCCGCCGAAGCGCCGCCGCGTCTAAGATACTGATTTCGGCCGGGTCGCGGGGGCTTTCCCTCGCGGCCCGGTTTTCGTCGTTTACGATCCTCGGGCGTCCGCCGGCTTACGGACATCGGCAGCGGACAAGAATAGGGGCTTCAGAATGATCCATAAGAACTGGCAGGAACTCATCAAGCCGACGCAGCTGGTCGTGAAGCCGGGGGCCGATGCCGCCCGCGTCGCGACCGTCATCGCCGAGCCTCTGGAGCGTGGCTTCGGCCTGACGCTGGGCAACGCGCTGCGTCGCGTGCTGATGTCTTCGCTGCAGGGGGGCGCGATCACCTCCGTCCAGATCGACAACGTGCTGCACGAGTTCTCCTCGGTCGCTGGCGTCCGCGAAGACGTGACCGACATCGTGCTGAACCTCAAGGGGGTCAGCATCAAGATGGACGTGGAAGGTCCGAAGCGGCTGTCGATCTCGGCCAAGGGGCCGGGCGTCGTCACTGCGGGCGAAATCTCGGAATCGAACGGTATCGAGATCCTGAACAAGGACCATGTCATCTGCCACCTCGACGAAGGTGCGGACGTGTTCATGGAGCTGACCGTGAACACCGGCAAGGGCTATGTCTCGGCCGACAAGAACCGCCCCGAGGATGCGCCGATCGGCCTGATCCCGATCGATGCGATCTATTCGCCGGTGAAGAAAGTGTCCTACGAAGTCACCCCGACCCGCGAGGGCCAGGTGCTGGACTATGACAAGCTGACGATGCGGATCGAGACCGATGGCTCGCTGACGCCGGACGACGCCGTGGCCTATGCCGCGCGCATCTTGCAGGACCAGCTGTCGATCTTCGTCAACTTCGAAGAGCCGGAATCGGCCAAGATCGGCGAGATCGACTCCGGGCTGGAGTTCAACCCGCTGCTTCTGAAGAAGGTGGACGAGCTGGAGCTTTCGGTCCGTTCGGCCAACTGCCTGAAGAACGACAACATCGTCTACATCGGCGACCTGATCCAGAAGACCGAAGCGGAAATGCTCCGCACCCCGAACTTCGGCCGCAAGTCGCTGAACGAGATCAAGGAAGTGCTTTCGGGCATGGGCCTGCATCTTGGCATGGACGTCGAAAGCTGGCCGCCGGAGAACATCGAAGACCTGGCCAAGCGCTTCGAGGACCAATTCTAATCTGGAAGGGCGCGGCTTGATCCGCGCCCGACCTGCGACCAGGGCAATCCCGCCCCAACGACGCTGTCTGCACGCACAGGCAGCAACACAAAGCAAAACGAGACCATAGGAGACCATCATGCGTCACGCCCGCGGCTACCGCCGCCTGAACCGTACCCACGAACACCGCAAGGCGCTGTTCGCCAACATGGCCGGCTCGCTGATCGAGCATGAGCAGATCAAGACCACGCTGCCCAAGGCCAAGGAACTGCGCCCGATCGTCGAAAAGCTGATCACGCTGGCCAAGCGCGGCGACCTGCACGCCCGTCGCCAGGCCGATGCGCAGCTCAAGGAAGACAAGCATGTCGAACGGCTGTTCGCCATCCTCGGTCCGCGCTACAAGGACCGTCAGGGCGGCTACGTCCGTATCCTGAAAGCGGGCTTCCGCTATGGCGACATGGCCCCGATGGCGATCATCGAATTCGTCGACCGCGACACTTCGGCCAAAGGCGCCGGTGACCGCGCGCGGACCGAAGCCGCCGAGGCCTGAGGACCGATTGCCGCATTCTGCGACGAGGCCCGCCAAAAGGCGGGCCTTGCTATTTGAAAAGGTTGAATTCTTAACTTCTTTCCGCCATGCAAGACCTAGCTTGAAAAGAAAGCTGCAAAGACCAAGATCAATTTTCAGTAGAATCAAAGTGCGAGTAAGGATGTGATCCGGAATGTCCGAACGGAAGGCAATCGCTGTGTTGCTTGAACAGCTCGATCGGCTGGCCCCAATGGGCTACACCGTCGGGTTGCACATTCGCTTTGCGACTCCGCTGATTTACAAGAGTTCGTATCCAGCCGCCTGGGTCGACCACTACAACAGCCATTCCTATTACCTTCGCGATCCGCTGGTCTTCTGGGGCGTCGGCGTCGAAGGCACCACACGGTGGAGCGCGATCCCGCTGCCCGACCCGTTCGGTGTCATGAAGAAAGCCGCAGGCCACGGGCTGAAATACGGCGCCGTGTCGTCCTATGGTCCGATCACCTCGCGGTCGATCGTCGGCGTCAGCCGTTCTGACAGGGAATTCTCCGATGAGGAGATGGGCCAACTCAAGGAAGTGACTATCCAGCTGCACATAGAGGCAAAGCCACCTTCGGAACTGACGAAAGCGCAGATCGAAGCGTTGCAATGTCTAGCCAACGGGGACAGGCATGCTGCGGCGGCGGAAAAACTTGGCATTACGGAGAGCGCCTTCAAGGCGCGCGTCCAGTCGGCACGAATCCGGCTGGAGGCGCGGACGGCCTCGGAAGCAATCCGGAAAGCCCGGGAATATCGGCTGCTTTGATTCAGACTGTCCCCTTCGAAGGTTTGACGGACCAGAAGAAGGAGAGTGAAGAATGGAAGCTACGACGTTGTCTTACGACAACCTGCACAATCATGGCGAACTGTTCGCGAACATGTTCCGCGCCCGGCACCGGACGTTCATCCAGAATGCCAAGTGGGACCTGCCGGAAGCCAACGGGATGGAGTTCGACCAGTACGATACCCCTGCAAGCCGCTGGGTCTGCGTGCATCGCGACGGTGACGTCATGGCCGGGGTCCGCCTGACACCGACCACGCATCGCTGCGGGATCTACACCTACATGATCCGCGACGCTCAGCGCGGCCTTCTGGAAACCATTCCGCGCGACCTGCTGAATTTCGAGGCCCCGGTCGATCCGAACATCTGGGAATCGAGCCGTGTCTTCGTGTCGAACGAGGTGCCGGCGGCCGAGCGCCTGCGTGTGCAGATGCAGCTGATTCACGAGATGGTGGTCTCGGCGCGGAACCTGGGTGCAACAACGCTTCTGGGCATCATCCCCGAGAACTCGCCGCGTCTGGCCCGTCGGGTCGGTCTCGACTGCGTTCCCTCGGGTCCGGTGATGGACACGGGCGGCAGCAACTCGGTTTGCGTCACGATCAGCATGGCGACGAAGCTGCATTGACTGCGTCATACCTCTGCCGCGCCTTGCGACCGGCGTGGCGAAACGGGAATGAAGACGTTTTGCCTGCACCCCGGGGGTTTGGGGGCGCAAAGGCGCATGCGAGGCGAAAACGGCTGTCCACGCGCGTATCTGAACTGATCTGATCGCCGGGCGCGGAGTGCTTCCGCTGACCCCGCATCGACCCATCGCTTCATTCTGACGTCACTCTGTTCCGTCTCAGACCTTCGACCAGCACCGATCCGACTCTTGGCTGAATGCGCGCCAGGACCTCTGTGTTTCGTGAGCCGCGGGGTCCTTTCCCGGCCCGGACAGAACCAGGGGCCGTCCCTATCCGGACCCCAGTGGTCCGATCAAGCGATCTCCGGTCGCGACGATTGAAGACCTTGCCGCGGTCGGCGGCTTCGCTCCTCCTGTCCTCCCCGATGACGTTCCCGTATCTTCCCGGTTGCGCTTCCGGCTTCTGTCCGGCGATCCAGCCCGCTAAGGTGCCCGCATGGCCGACCTTTTCGACACACCCGGTGACCCTGACATCGGCCCCCGGCCCCTGGCCGACCGGCTGCGCCCGAAGTCGCTGTCCGAGGTGATCGGGCAGGAGAAGGTCCTGTCGCGCGACGGCCCCCTGGGGGCGATGCTGGCGGCGGGGTCGCTGTCCTCGCTGGTCCTCTGGGGGCCGCCGGGGGTGGGGAAGACCACGATTGCCCGGCTGCTGGCGGCCGAGACGCACCTGCACTTCGTCCAGATCTCCGCGATCTTCACCGGGGTGCCGGAGTTGCGGAAGGTGTTCGAGGCGGCGAAACTGCGCCGCCAGAACGGCAAGGGGACGCTGCTGTTCGTCGACGAGATCCACCGTTTCAACAAGGCGCAGCAGGACGGGTTCCTGCCGCATATGGAGGACGGGACGATCCTGCTGGTCGGGGCGACCACGGAAAACCCCAGCTTCGAGCTGAACGCGGCGCTGTTGTCGCGAAGCCAGGTCATTGTTCTGGAACGGCTTTCCCTGGCTGATCTGGAGCGTCTGGCGCAAAGGGCCGAGAAGGAACTGGGCCGGGCCTTGCCGCTGAAGGGCGAGGCGCGGGAGGCGATGCTGGAGATGGCGGATGGGGACGGGCGGGCTTTGCTGAACCTCATCGAGCAGGTTGCGGCCTGGAAGGTCGACGCAAACCTTAGCCGCGACCAGCTTTCCCAAAGGTTGATGCGGCGGGCGGCGAAATACGACAAGTCGGGGGAGGAACATTACAATCTGATCTCCGCCCTGCACAAATCGGTCCGGGGGTCGGACCCGGATGCGGCGCTGTACTGGTTCGCCCGGATGCTGGAAGGCGGCGAGGACCCGCGCTTTCTGGCCCGCCGGATCACCCGGATGGCGGTGGAGGATATCGGACTGGCCGATCCGCAGGCCGAAGCGATCTGTCTTGACGGATGGCAGACTTACGAGCGGCTGGGCAGCCCGGAAGGGGAACTCGCATTGGCGCAAGCCGTTGTTTATCTTGCACTTGCCCCGAAATCGAACGCTGTCTACACGGCCTACAAGGCAGCAAGGGTGGCGGCGCGGGAGACCGGGAGCCTGATGCCGCCGAAGCATATCCTGAACGCGCCGACCAAGATGATGAAAGAGCAGGGCTATGGCTCGGGCTATGCCTATGACCATGATGCCGAGGACGGGTTTTCGGGGCAGAACTACTTTCCTGACGGCATGAAGCGGCCCGTCTGGTACCTGCCCCCCGAACGCGGGTTCGAGCGCGAGCTGAAGAAGCGGGTCGAGTATTTCGCCAAGCTGAGGGCGAAACGGCAGGACGGGTGATCTGAGGTTAAGGACAGGTGAAGGCGGTTCGGGCAACGGGGCAGGCAACACCCCGGGCCAGGGCAGCGAACCGCCTTGAATCCTTGGCTTAATCCTTGCAGTTTTCGAACGTTCCGACAGTATTCATCCGGTATGCAAGCCGTCTACCGTCCATGCATACGCGCGTATGGCTGCACAGCCGTTAACCAGAGTTTGCGAATCGGCGTCAAACGCCGCCGCAGCGGCGTGACGTGCGCCTCGCATTGACAAACCGGACCGCCCGCAGCAAAGCACTGCCATGTCCCTGACCCTTCCCCTGATCGCGCTTGGCGGCGCCGTGGGCTCGATCCTGCGCTACCTGATGGTTTCGGCCATCGGTGCCCCCTTGGGCACGGCGGCGGTGAACGTGCTGGGCTCTTTCGCCATCGGGGTCCTGTTCGTCCTGCTGGGCAGCCGCGAAGGCTGGCAGTTTCTGCTGATCACCGGCCTGCTGGGGGGCTTCACGACATTCTCGGCCTTTTCGCTGGACACGCTGAAGCTGGTTCAGGGCGGACAACCCCTGCAGGCGGCAGCCTATGTCCTGGGGTCCGTCATCCTGTCCCTGATCGCGGTCGCGCTTGGCGTGGCCCTTGCCCGGAGCCTGACATGAGCGTGCAGATGCTGACCGTGACCGAGGACGAAGGCGAACAGCGGCTGGACAGGTGGCTGCGTCGCCGCTTTCCGCAACTCAATCAGGTCGCGGTGGAAAAGCTGTGCCGGACCGGGCAGGTCCGGGTGGATTCAGGCCGGGTCAAGGCGTCAGACCGTGTGCTGCCGGGACAGACTGTCCGTGTGCCGCCCTTGCCGGATGCCGCGCCCCGGACCGAGGCGCGGGTGCAGGGCGTCTCGGCGGCGGATGCGCGGATGATCCAGGCGGCGGTGCTGTGGAAGGACGAGCATATGATCGTCCTGAACAAGCCCGCAGGCCTGCCCTCGCAGGGCGGGTCGGGGCAGGGCGACCGGCATGTCGACGGTTTGGCGGAAGCCTTGAAGTTCGGCTACAAGGAAAAGCCCAAGCTGGTGCATCGGCTGGACAAGGACACCTCGGGCGTCCTGATGCTGGCGCGGACCGACCGGGTGGCAAGAGCGCTGTCCGAGGCGTTGCGGCACCGCGCGGCGCGCAAGATCTACTGGGCTGTCGTCGCGGGCGTTCCGCATCCGCGCCAGGGGTCGATCAAGTTCGCGCTGGAGAAGGCACCGGGCCGGGGCAGGGGCGGCGAGGGCGAGAAGATGCTTTGCGTCCACCCGGCGAAGATGGCCGAGCATCCCGATGCCAAGCGGGCGCATACAGACTACTTCACACTCTGGTTCCTGGGCACGCGCCTGAGCTGGATGGCGCTGGAGCCGGTGACGGGGCGGACGCACCAGCTTCGGGCGCATATGGCCGAGATCGGGCATCCGATCCTTGGCGACGGCAAGTATGGCGGCAGCGACACCGAGAATCTGGGCGACGGCTGGGGGGCCGGGGCGGGGGGCGACCTGTCGAAGAAGCTGCATCTGCATGCCCGCAGCCTGACCATCGAGCATCCGATCCTGAAGAAAGAGATGACCTTCACCGCGCCACTGCCCGAACACATGGCCCGCACATGGAAGCTCTTGGACTGGAAGGAAGATGACGTCCCGGCCGACCCGTTCGAGGTGATCCGGTGAGCGGCTGGACGGCCAAGCGGTTCTGGAAGGACGCAACGGTGGTCCCGGCGGACGGCGGGTTCACCGTGCATCTGGACGGGCGCCCGGTGCGGACGCCGCTGAAGGCGCCGCTGGTCCTGCCGACGCGGTCGCTGGCCGAGGAGGTTGCGGCGGAATGGCAGGCGCAGGAGGGCAGGATCGACCCCGAGACGATGCCCTTCACCCGGACGGCAAACTCGGCCATCGACAAGGTTGCGCCGCAGCGGGCCGAGGTGGCGGAGATGCTGGCGGCCTATGGGGCGAGCGACCTTCTGTGCTACCGCGCGGAGGGGCCGGACGAACTGGTCGCCCGGCAGGCGGCCGCCTGGGATCCGCTGCTGCAATGGGCGGCGCAGCAGCTTGGGGCCGGGCTGGTGACGACGGTGGGCGTCATGCATGTGGACCAGCCCTATGACAGTCTGGAGAGCTTGAGCGCGAGGGTAGAGGCCCTGACGCCGTTCCAGCTTTCGGCGTTTCACGATCTGGTCGCCATTTCCGGTTCGCTGGTGCTGGCGCTGGCGGTGGCGGAGGGGCGGCTGAGTGCCGAGGAAGCCTGGGACCTGTCCCGGATCGACGAGTCCTGGCAGATCGCGCTCTGGGGCGAAGACGAGGAAGCCGCCGAAATCGCGGCGCGCAAACACGCGGCTTTCCTGCAAGCCGACCGATTCTATGGATTGTGTGGGTAACATTATCTTCCTTCCACTCGGCGAACGGCGTTCGGGAAGGCTGATTGCCTGAAAAATGCCGGGGAAAACCAATGTTCTTCCCGATTGCGGCACAGTCCGCTTGACCACCCAAAGGGCTTTCGCCGAAAGTGACATCAGTGGGGGGCGCGACCTCCCGCACCGCTCACCGGCGCGACCTCATCGCGCTGTATAAAAACATGGTCCCTGGAAGGGCCGCATACTCAGGAAGAGGTAAGAATGAAAAAATCCGTATTCTTCGGCGCGCTCGCGGCCACCACTCTCGTTTCGGGATTGGCGATGGCCGGCACGCTTGACGACGTCAAGAAGCGTGGCGAGCTGCTGTGCGGGTCGAACACCGGCCTGACCGGCTTCGGCAACCCCGATGCCAGCGGCAACTGGTCGGGCTTCGACGTCGACCTGTGCCGCGCCATCGCCGCGGCGGTTCTGGGCGACCCGAACAAGGTGAAGTTCATGCCGACCACCGGCGAGACCCGCTTTACCGCGCTGCAGTCGGGCGAAGTCGACGTTCTGGTCCGGAACTCGACCTGGACCGCTTCGCGGGACAGCGAGCTGGCGCTGGATTTCGTCGCGGTGAACTACTACGACGGCCAGGGCTTCATGGTGAAGAAGGACCTGGGCGTTTCTTCGGCCAAAGAGCTTGATGGCGCCACCGTCTGCATCCAGACCGGCACCACGACCGAGCTGAACCTGGCCGACTTCTTCAAGCAGAACAACATCACCTACCAGCCGGTTACCGTGGCCGACGACTCGGAAGCGCAGCGCCAGTATCTGGCCGGCGCCTGCGACGCCTACACCACCGACGCCTCGGGTCTGGCCGCCAGCCGTGCGACCATGCCGGATGCCGATACCCACATCATCCTGCCGGAAATCATCTCGAAAGAGCCGCTGGGCCCGGTCGTCCGCCATGGCGACAACCAGTGGGGAGATGTGGTCCGCTGGACCTACTTCGCGCTTCTGGTGGCCGAAGAGAAGGGGATCACCAAGGACAACGTCGAGGAAGTCCTTGCCACCTCCACCGATGAAGAGGTCAAGCGTCTTCTCGGCGCCTCGGGCGACATGGGTGTGAAGTTCGGCCTGGACAACGCGGCGTTCAAGAACGCCATCGCTGCCGTCGGAAACTATGGCGAGGTCTTCTCGCGCAACATCGGCGAAGGCACCACGATCAACCTGGCCCGCGGCCTGAACGCGCTGTGGACCCAGGGCGGCCTGCAGTACGCTCCGCCGTTCCGTTGATCCGGCTTTCGGGGGCGCCGCAGGGCGCCCCCGTCCTTTTGCAAGCAATAAGCCCGCAAGGTCAGAGGCTTGACCTCACCGCCACCGGAAACTCGGGGCCGACCAGGGGAAACAGGGGGTAGCCATGGCAATGGCGACGGACGTGCCGAAAGACAGCTTTCGGCTCTCGATGCTCATCTACGATACGCGGTACCGGTCCTACACCATCCAGCTTGTGGTTCTGGTCCTGTTCGCTATGGCGGTGGCCTGGCTTCTGAACAACACGGTGCAGAACCTGGCCGCGCGCGGGAAGGAGTTCAACTACTCCTTCCTGTGGCAGCGTGCGGGCTATGACATCGGTCAGCACCTGATCCCCTATACCAACGACAGCACGCATTTTCGCGCGCTCTTGGTCGGGTTGATCAACACGCTGGTCGTGGCCTTCTTCGGCTGCATCCTCGCGACCATTCTGGGAGTGATCGTCGGCGTCTTGCGCCTGTCGAACAACTGGCTCGTCAGCCGGCTGATGACCGTCTACGTCGAGATCTTCCGCAACGTGCCTTTGCTGCTCTGGATTCTCCTGTCCTACGTCATCCTGTCCGAGGTCACCCCCGCGCCCCGCGATTTCAGGGTCACGGACGAGATGGTTGCGGCGGGGCAAGAGCCGGCGGCCTCGATGATCTTCATGGACACCGTTGCCGTCACGAACCGCGGCACGAACGTCCCGGCGCCGCTGTTCGACCGTGGGCTGGGGACGCTTGACCTTGGCTTCATGTCGCTGAACCTGACCTTCCTGGCCGTGGTCGCGGTCATCGCCGGATCGGTCTTCGTCAACCGCCGCATCCTGTCCTCGGCCCGCGCGACGCAGGAGGCGACGGGCGTGCGGCCCGAGACCTGGTGGAAATCGCTTCTGGTCCTTTTCGCGCCGATCATCGTGCTGCTGATCGCGCTGGGGTTCCATCTGGAGATCCCGGAACTGCGGGGGTTCAACTTCCAGGGCGGCATCCTGGTCGCACATAGTTTCACCGCGCTTCTGATCGCCCTGACGCTGTACACCGCAGCCTTCATCGCCGAGATCGTGCGGGCAGGCATCATGGCGATCAGCCGGGGGCAATCCGAGGCGGCCTTTGCGCTTGGCCTGCGGCCGCGCCGCACGATGAGCCTGATCATCCTGCCGCAGGCGTTGCGGGTGATCATTCCGCCGCTGATCAGCCAGTATCTGAACCTGACCAAGAACACCTCGCTTGGCATCGCGGTCAGCTATCTTGACCTGCGGGGCACCCTGGGGGGCATCACGCTGAACCAGACCGGACGCGAGCTGGAATGCATGCTGTTGATGATGCTGATCTACCTGGCCATCAGCCTGACGATCTCGACGCTGATGAACATGTACAACCGTTCTGTCCAGTTGAAGGCGCGCTGACATGGCCGAAGCTTTTGACCGCAAGGAAATGCTGCCCGCGCTGCCGCCCCCGGTGGGCGAACGGGGGGCAGTGAAATGGCTGCGCGAGAACCTGTTCTCCACGCCGCTGAACATCGCGCTGACCGTGCTGGGGCTGATCGCCGTCTGGTGGCTGGTTTCGGCGTCATTGCCCTGGTGGCTGAATTCGGTCTGGAACGCCTCGTCGCTGGGCGAGTGCCGCCAGATCGTCGCCGCCAAAGCAGGTGAGGGTGCAACCGGCGCCTGCTGGGCGATGATCCGCGAGCGCTGGCACCAGTTCCTGTTCGGCTTCTACCCGCCGAGTCAGTGGTGGCGCCCGGTCTTGTCCTTTGGGCTGCTGTTCGTCGCCCTCGCCCCCGTGCTGTTCGCCGGGCAGAAGCGGAACCTCAACATCATCCTCTGCGTCGTCGGGGTCTATCTTCTGGTGACGCTCTACCTGGCATCGGCGCCCTGGATGCCCTTCGTCCTCTCGCTCGCCCTGATCGTCGGCCTGCTGGCGCTGGCTCAGGTGCAGCCGGGCAAGCTGCTGTGGTTCACGCTGCTCTATCCGGCGCTGTGCTTCTGGCTGCTCTGGGGCGGGTCGATCTGGGCGCCCATCGTTGCCATGGCAGGGTTCGCGGTGCTGTACCTGGTCTGCCGCTTCACCTCGCCGCTGATCGGCCTGGCCACCTCCGTCGGTGCCGGGATCGTCGCTGCGGCCATCTGGTGGCTTTATATGGAGGCGCCGGTTGCCGGTGCCCTGCATTCGATGTTGCCGCTGGGCCTGCCATCCATCAATTCCGACCGGTTCGGCGGTTTCCTTCTGGCCATCGTGATCGGAGTCACCGGGATCAGCTTCTCGCTGCCCATCGGCATCATGCTGGCGCTTGGCCGCCAGTCGGACATGCTGATCGTCAAGGCGCTGTCGGTCGGGTTCATCGAGTTCATCCGGGGCGTGCCGCTGATCACGCTTCTGTTCACCGCCTCGCTTCTGCTGCAGTACTTCCTGCCGCCGGGGACGAACTTCGACATCATCCTGCGGGTGATCATCCTGGTGACCTTCTTCGCCGCCGCCTATCTGGCCGAGGTGATCCGGGGCGGTCTGGCGGCCCTGCCGCGCGGCCAGTACGAGGCGGCGGATGCGTTGGGTCTGGACTACTGGCAGGCGCAGCGGCTGATCATCCTGCCGCAGGCGCTGAAGGTGTCGATCCCGGCGATCGTGTCCACCTTCATCGGGCTGTTCAAGGATACCACGCTGGTCGCCTTCGTTGGCCTGATGGACCCCCTGAAGGGCGTCACCCAGATCGTCCGCGCTGACATCAACTGGAAGGGCATCTACTGGGAGCCCTATATCTTCGTCGGCGTCATCTTCTTCATCATCTGCTTCGGCATGTCGCGGTACTCCATGTACCTCGAGCGCAAGCTGAAGACCGATCATCGCTAAGGGCACATCATGGCAGAAGCAGCTAAAATGCAGGTCTCGGACGAGGTTGCGATCCAGATCGCCAGCATGAACAAGTGGTACGGACAGTTCCACGTCTTGCGCGACATCAACATGACGGTCATGCGCGGTGAGCGGATCGTGATCTGCGGACCCTCGGGGTCGGGCAAGTCAACGCTGATCCGCTGCATCAACCGGCTGGAGGAACACCAGCAGGGGCAGATCGTGGTGGATGGCACGGAACTGACCAACGACCTGAAGAACATCGACAAGGTGCGGTCCGAGGTCGGGATGGTGTTCCAGCACTTCAACCTCTTCCCGCATCTGACGATCCTGGAGAACCTGACGCTGGCCCCGATCTGGGTGCGCAAGGTGCCGAAGCGGGAAGCCGAGGAAACGGCGATGTATTTCCTGTCCAAGGTCAAGATCCCGGAACAGGCGCACAAGTATCCCGGCCAGCTTTCCGGCGGCCAGCAGCAGCGGGTGGCCATCGCACGGTCCTTGTGCATGAAACCGCGGATCATGCTCTTCGACGAACCGACTTCGGCGCTTGATCCCGAGATGATCAAGGAAGTGCTGGATACGATGATCGAGCTGGCCGAGGAAGGCATGACCATGCTCTGCGTCACGCACGAGATGGGTTTTGCGCAGGCGGTGGCGAACCGGGTGATCTTCATGGACCAGGGCCAGATCGTCGAGCAGAACGAGCCGAAGGAGTTCTTCTCGAACCCGAAAAGCGAGCGGACCAAGCTGTTTCTCAGCCAGATCCTCGGGCACTGACCGCCGGTCAGACCGGCCTGGTGAACAGGATCCATTCGGTCGCATCGACCTGCCAGTCGCCCTTGACCACGGGGCGGCGGGCGATCTCGCGGAACCCCTTGGCGCGGTAGAGGCGCAGGGCATCCTGATGGGTGTCCTCGGCGATCAGGCTGATGGTCTGGTGCCCGCCCTTCCGCGCGATGGCCCCGGCTTCGGCGAGGAGCGCGCTGCCGAGGCCCTTGCCGCGGTGCGCCGCGTAGGTGGCCAGCACGTTCAGATACCAGGACCCCGGCGCCAGCGCCTCCAGTTCCAGAAGCGGCACGAAGATCGGCGGGGTGTCAGGGGCGATGGGGGCGGGTGCGGTCTCGGCGGGATAGCCGAGAAGGCAGGCGGCCACTTCACCGTCGGCCTCGGCCAGCCAGGCGTTGCGGAAGGAAAAGCTGCCCGTCTCGCGCGCGGCACGTTCCCGGCCATAGGCCCAGGGGTCGCCCTCCGGCCCGACCGACTGCCGCCAGAAATGCAGCGGAAGGTCGTCGGCAGCCATGTTGATGAAGCGCGTCAGATGGTCGGCGTCGCTTGCCCTGGCGGCACGGATCGACATGGTTGGCCCTTTCTGAGTCCGGTTCGCCAGAGACATAGACCATCCGGCGGCGATTTGGCAGACTTTCCCCACGAGGAAATGTGTTTCCCTGCGCGGCCTATGGACAGCTTGCCGGTGCCACCCTACCAATCGGATCAGACCGCAGCGATTCCAAGGAGGCACCGACATGAGCGACATGGTTTTCCGCTTTCCCGCCCCCGGCCCCGAGCCGATGGTCACCGATCTGGAAGGCTGGACCAAGATCGAGGGCACGCCCAGGATGAAGACCGGGGTGCAGCATACCTCGCTTGACGGCAGCGTAATCAGCGGCACCTGGGAGGCGACGCTTGGCACCTGGCACGCGGTCTACAAGTTCTACGAGTTCGTCCATCTGATCGAGGGCCAGATCACCATCACACCGGAGGGCGGCGCGGCGGTGACCCTGCGCCCGGGCGATGGTTTTGTCGTGGAGCCGGGGTTCAAGGGCACCTGGAAGATCGAGAAACCGGTCCGCAAGCATTTCTGCATCAAGCTGAAGTGACGCAACGAAGGGCGGGTCAGAAACGTCCCACCCGGCGATACCGCAACCGCGCGGCAGGAATGCAGGTTACTCCCGCATCATCCTGGCAGAGAAAGGGAAAGTGGCGGACCCGGAGCGATTCGAACGCCCGACCCTCAGATTCGTAGTCTGATGCTCTATCCAGCTGAGCTACGGGTCCGCAATGCCGGGCGATGTAGCCTTGCGCGGCGGGCAATGCAAGGGCGAAATCACATGCCGGGGTCGGTTGTTCCCTTGGGCAGGTGGATAGCGAACTCGGTGCCTTCGGCGTCACTGCGGGCAAGCTCCAGCCGGCCGCCATGGCCGCGCACCAGTTCGGACGCGATGGCAAGGCCGAGGCCGGTGCCACCCTTGCGCGCACCGCCCTGGAAGGCGGCAAAGAGATGCTCGCGCGCCTTTTGCGGCAGGCCGGGGCCGGTGTCGCCGACGCGGATCCACCATTCCTGTTCGTCCTCGCCGCCCGAGACCTCGATCGTGCCGGGCTGTCCGGTCGCCTCGATTGCCTGCCGCGCGTTGCGGATCAGGTTCGACAGCACCCGGAACAACTGTTCGCTGTCGGCGCGGACCATCAGGCCGGGGGGGATGTCGATCAGGCAGGTGATCGTCGTCTCGGTGCCCAGCCCCTCGCCTTCTGCCACTTCGCCGGTCAGTTGCGCCAGGTTCACGCGCCGCAGTTGCGGCGGGGGCTCTTCCGCCCTGCCGAAGGCCAGGGTCGATTCGCACAAGCTGACCGCCCGGCTGATCGAGTTGATCAGTTTCGGCGCCGAGCGTGCCACCACGGGATCGGCGCTGCCCTCAAGCCGGTCGGCGAAAAGCTGGGCGGTCGTCAGGATGTTGCGCAGGTCGTGGCTGATCTTTGCCACCGCGCCGCCAAGCTGGGCCAGCCGCTCCTTTTGCCGCAGCGCCCCGGTGAGCTGGGTCTGCATCGATTGCAGTGCCTCTTCCGCGCTGCGCAGTTCCTCGACATCGGCGTTCGGCTCGATCACCCGCCGCGCGTCTTCCGGCGCTTCGGCATAGGTCTGCATATGCCGGACCACCCGGCGGATCGGCTGGACCAGCAGGCGCCGCACCGCCAGGAACAACAGGAACGCGGTGACAATCGAGATCAGCGCCGAAAGGGCAAGGATGCGCAGGCCATAGTCGATCATCGCATCGCGCAATGGCCGGGTGTCCATCGTCACTTCGATCAGGGTGCCGCCGTCCTGCACCGGGTAGCCGATCACCCGGATCACCCGGTCCTCCGGGTCGAGAAGGCAGGCGAAAGCATCACGGATCAGTTCCCAGGGGCCCGCCATGCGAAGATCGTAGGTGTCGTAGATCCCATCTGGAATCGGCGAGGACAGCACCAGTTGGCGCACGTCGTTCCGGCGCAGGACGACGTTGTAGACCTCGGCGTTGGCAAGAAGCTCTTTCTCCAGCTCGGGCGAGACCATATCTTCCGCGGCAATCTGGGTCAGCGCCGCGATCTGGGCCTGTTTCAGCCGGGTCAGCATGAAATCTGCCCGGAACCGCGCAATGGAGGGGACGAAGATCAGGACCTCGGCGAGCATCACGAAGATGACCGTCAGGATCAGGAAGCGCCCCGAAAGCGTGTTGAGAAAACTCTTGCGTCTTTCGGTCACCCGAACCTTCCTTGTCCGGCTTCAGGGAACCCAGCGTTGAACCAGCCGCACCAGGCGCTTCAAGGCAGGATTATCAAACAACTTCGGGCTAAAATAGGCGCCTGCCGCGCGTTTGGAAACCTCTCCCAGCGTCGGATAGGGCTGGACCATCCCGGCAATCGCCGACAATTTCAGCCGGGCCGCAATCGCCAGTGTCCAGAGCGAGATCAGCTCTCCCGCCTGGGGTCCGACGATGGAGGCTCCGACGGGGCGGCCCTTGACGACCATCACCTTCACCAGCCCCGCACCCCGGCCTTCGGCCTGTGCCCGGTCGTTGTGGGCGAAATCGGCGCGGACCACGGTCAGGGCCGCACCATGCACGGCGCGGGCCTCGCTTTCGGTCAGGCCGACCTGGGCAAGCTCGGGGTCGGTGTAGATCGCGCGCGGTATGGCCGCCGACCGTGCGCGGGCGGGCAGGCCCAGCATCGTCTGGCGGATCACGATGCCGGCCTGCCACCCCGCGACATGGGTGAACTGAGGGCCACCGGCCGCGTCGCCCACCGCGAAGACCCGCCGGTTGGAGGAGCGCAGGCGCGCATCCACCGTCACGCCCCTGTCGGTATGCGCGACCCCGGCGGCCGCAAGGTTCATGCCATCCAGCGCCACCTTGCGCCCCGCCGCCATCAGGAGATGCGTGCCCCGGACCTGGGTTCCGTCGCCGAGCGTGACCTCGACCTCTCCGGTGTCGCCCGCCAACCGCACCACGGGCTGGCCTTCCAGGAACGCGATCCCCTCGGCCCGAAGGGCGGCCAGCAGCACCGCCACCAGTTCGGGGTCCTCGCGACCCAGCACCTTTGCCGTCTCGACCACCGTGACCTCGCAGCCCAGCCGCCGGTGCGCCTGCGCCATTTCGACACCGATGGGACCGCCGCCGATGACGATCAGGTGGCCGGGCCGCTCACGCAGCGTGAAGATCGTCTCGTTGGTGAAATAGGGCACGCGGTCGATGCCCTGCACCTGCGGCACCACGGGGCGCGAGCCGGTGGCAATGACAAAGCGGCGGGCGCGGATCGTGCTGTCGCCGGCCTCGACGTCGCGCGGGCCGGTGAAGCGGGCGAAGGCGCGGATGACGGTGCAGCCCAGGCCCTCGAAACGCTCCTGGCTGTCGACTGGCGCGATCCCGGCGATCACCGCGGCGATGTGGTCCTTGACGGCGGCGAAGTCGACCTTCGGGGTGACGGGCTTCACCCCGCGAAAGCCATGCCGCTGCGCCTCGGCAGCCTTTGCCGCCGCAAGCAGGGCTTTCGACGGCACGCAGCCCGCGTTCAGGCAATCGCCGCCCATCTCTCCCGCCTCGATCAGGACGGTTCGGGCACCCATCTGCACTGCCCCCGCAGCGACGGAAAGCCCGCCGGACCCGGCGCCGATCACGCAGATGTCGGTCTCGATCCGTCTCATTCAGAATTGCTCCGCAGGGCGCGCAGGATCACCGGCAGGCAGGCGAGGGCGGCCAGACCAAGGAGCGGTAAAAGCACCGGCGGCGTGAAGAGGATCCCGAGGTCGGGGGCCGCGCCGCGGGCGAAGACCTCGCCCAGACCGGAACCGACCGAGGTGAAGACCAGGCCGCCCGGGATGATCCCGAGATAAGTCGAGACGGCAAAGCGCCAGAGGCTGGTGCCCACGAAGGCCGGGACCAGGTTGGCAAGGAAAAAGGGAACCAGCGGCACCAGCCGCATCAGGAAGAGGACCGACCATTCGTTCCGCCGCAGACCGGCCTGCAACCGGGCGACCCGTCCCCCGCCAATCTCAAGCCGCCGTGCCAGGCTTTCGCCGAACCCTGCCCGCGCAGCCAGGAAAAGGATGACAGCCCCGGTTCCGGCGGCGAGGACATTGTAGATCACGCCCGGAAACAGCCCGAACAGGAAACCGCCTGTCAGCGTGGCGATCATTCCTCCGGGCAGGCTGAGCGCCACGATGGCGACATAGGCGCCGATGAAGGCCAGCACCGACCAGAGGTAATGCGCATCGCGAAAGGCCAGCAGGTCGGCGCGGTGGATGGCGAGGCTCTCGAAACTCAGATCGTCGCGCAGCAGGACGGCCCCGGCGATGGCCGCCGCGAGCATGAGGAGAATCGGGGCGCGGCGCAGCCAGGCCGCGCGCGCGCCGGGTGTCCGCGATGTCTTGACTGGCGGCATCCGAAGGTCCTGCATCGCCCCGAACATGGCGCAGGAGCGGCCCGGGCGACAGGGGGTTCACGCGGCCTTGATCACATCGGGGGCGATCCTGCCGGGGCTGCAACATTTCCGCCCCGCCCGCCGAGAAATGTTGCAGGAATTCCGCTCGCCTTGCGTTGACTTGGGGCGAAACCGCCCGTAAAGGACGGGCTTCAAGTTACCGGCCCTCGAATCCGCCTGGGTTCGGGTCACGTCTGATGGAGAGCCGCGATGAAGCGCACCTTTCAACCGTCGAACCTGGTTCGCAAGCGCCGCCACGGGTTCCGTGCGCGCATGGCCACCAAGAACGGCCGCCTTGTCCTGGCCGCGCGTCGCGCCAAGGGCCGTCACAAGCTTACCGCCTGATTGCGCGCCCTGCGGGGCGTCAGGGGCAGCTATATGACACCGCCGGAGATCCAGGGCCAAGGCAGCACCGCCGAAGCGCCCGCAGGCTCTCCGGCGGTTTCGCTTTGCGTGCTGCGCAAGCGCGCCGATTTCCTCAAGGCCGCATCGGCCCGCCGTCAGGGCACCAACGGGTTTCTCCTGCAGGCCCGCGACAGGGCGGATGGCGACGGGCTGGTCCGCGTGGGCTTCACCGCATCGAAGAAGATCGGCAATGCCGTCCTGCGCAACCGGGCCAAGCGCCGGCTGCGGGCGCTGGCGCGCGAGGTTCTGCTGCCGCGCGCGGTGCCGGGCTGGGACTATGTCCTGGTCGCGCGGCCCGAGGCGACGGTCAGCCGACCCTATGGCGAGCTTCGCGCCGACCTGGATCAGGCGCTGGCCAGCGTCCACCGGGGGCGGGCGTGACGCCGCTGGCGCATCTTGTCGCGCTGCCGGTCCGGGCTTACCGCCTGCTCCTGTCGCCCTGGGTCGGGCATGGCTGCCGCTTCCAGCCGACCTGTTCGGCCTATGCGCTGGAGGCGCTGGAGCGGCACGGCGGGCTGAAGGGGGGCTACCTGACGGCCCACCGCATCTGCCGCTGCCACCCCTGGGGCGGCCATGGCTATGACCCGGTGCCGGGGGCCGACCCCGAGCATGACGCGGGGCGGTAGCGCCGGGCCAAATTTCTTGAGGAAGAAATTTGTCAAAATCCTTGCTTAAGGATTTTGGCGCCTCACTCCATCGTGGCGATCAGCGCGCGCAGGGTTTCGATCCCCTCGCCCTTTTCGGAACTTGTCACCACGATCTCGGGATAGGCGGCCGGATGCTTGGCCAGCGCGCCCTTGACCTGTTCGATCACCGCTTCGCGTTCGGTACGGTTGATCTTGTCGACCTTGGTCAGCACGGCCTGGAAGGTCACGGCGGAACGGTCGAGGAGCTTCAGGATCTCTTCGTCCACCGCCTTGACCCCATGCCGGGCGTCGATCAGCACGAAGGCCCGCCGCAGCGTCACGCGACCGGACAGGTATTGCTTCAGGAGCGCCTGCCATTTCGCCACGACCGCCACCGGAGCCTCGGCATAGCCGTAGCCCGGCAGGTCGACGAGGTAGCGGTCCTCGCCAAGCGCGAAATAGTTGATCTCTTGCGTCCGGCCTGGCGTGTTCGAGGCCCGGGCAAGCGTCTTGCGCCCGGTCAGGGCGTTGATCAGGCTGGATTTCCCGACGTTCGAGCGGCCGGCGAAGCAGACCTCCAGCCGGTCGGCGGGGGGCAGGCCGGACATCGCGACGACGCCTTTGACAAAGGTCACCGGCCCGGCGAACAGCAGGCGGCCGGCCTCGCGGGCCTCCTCCTCGGGCTCGGGCGTCAGGGTGAAGGTCATGGTCATGCCGCTCTCCAGTCCTGGCCAAGGGCGATGTCGCCGCTCTCGATCACCCTTGCGTAGACGCCGAAATCCTGGTGGCCGAAACCGGTCTCAAGCGCGGCCAGAGTGTTTCCGGTCACGACGCCCGTTTCGGGATCGACAGACGTGGCGACGCAGCGGGTGATCCGTTCGACCACTTCCAGAACCGCGCCGCCTAGACGGAACCGCTGACCGATCCAGCCCCATTCCGCCCAAGGCTCGGCACCCTCAAGCCAGAGGTTCGCGCGCCAGCGATGGATCGACAGGTCCAGACCCATGCGCGCGGACAGATCGGCCAGCGAGGAAAGCGACAACACCGAGACCGAGGGGAAATCGCTGTCGGTCATCGCCACCCCGGCGCGGACGACCGCAGCAGGTCGCGCGCGCCCGGCGGGGATCAGCGGGTCGGCCCAGGCCAGCAGGCGGGCATGGTCGGCGCTGTCATCTGGGGCGACGGTGATCGCGCCCGCCCCCGGGTGATCCAGCGTCACGCGGCGCGCGGCCTCGTCCAATGACGCCGTTACGGCCATGAGGGCAGGGGCCTTGGCACCGCGGGTGAAGTTCATGCAGGGATTCCAGCCCGGGGCCAGTTTCGCGGCCTCGTGGGCGATGGCCCATTCGCGATCGAAGGGCAGGCCCTGACCGGCAGAAAGACGAACGGACGCGAGCATTTCGCGTCCGTAAGCCTTGATCGGGTGCCGGCAGATATGGGCCAGCCGGATGGTCATTTCTTGCGGGACTTCTTCGGCGGCGCCGGGGTATTCGCCGGGCTGGGCTGCGCCTTTGCTTCAACCTTCGCGACCTTGGCCGAGCGGATGTTGCCGAAGATGTCGGGACGTTTCCCGTGGCTCCACATGATCAGGTACTGCTGCACGAAGGTGATCGTGTTGTTGGTGATCCAGTAGACGACCAGACCAGACGCGAAGCCGCCGAGCATGAACATGAAAACCCAGGGCATCCAGGCGAAGATCGAGGCCTGCACCGGATCGGTCGGCGCGGGGTTCAGCTTCTGCTGCAGCCACATCGTGATGCCGAGGAGGATCGGCAGGATCCCGATGAAGACCAGATGCAGGAGCGAGCCCTGCACGGGCGCGTCCCAGGGCAGAAGGCCGAAGGCGTTGAACAGCGACGAGGGGTCGGGCGCGGACAGGTCTTTCAGCCAGCCAAAGAACGGCGCGTGGCGGAGTTCGATGGTGACGAAGATCACCTTGTAGAGGCTGAAGAAGATCGGGATCTGGATCAGGATCGGCAGGCAGCCCGCGGCGGGGTTCACCTTCTTGTCCTTGTAAAGCTGCATCATCTCGCGTTGCAGCTTCTGCTTGTCCTCGCCCGCGCGTTCCTTCAGCGCCTCCATTTCGGGCTGCAACTCCTTCATCCGCGCCATCGAGACGTAGGACTTGTAGGCCAGCGGCAGGACGAGGAACTTGAGGAAGAAGGTCAGCGCGATGATCGACAGACCCATGTTGCCGATGAAGCCATGCAGCCAGTGCAGAACGGCGAAGATCGGCTTGGTCAGGAAGAAGAACCAGCCCCAGTCGATCGAATCGATAAAGCCGGGGATCTTGCCGTCGTTGTCATAGGCGCGGATCGTTGCCCATTCCTTCGCACCGGCGAAGAGCTGGATCGTGTTGGTGATCTCGGCCCCGGGCGCGAGGGTCTGCACCTCCTGGCGGATTTCGGTCTGGTAGATGTCGGCGGTGGCGACGTGCTTGGCGACTTCCTTGAAGGGCTTGCCCTGCTCGGGAACCAGCACCGTCATCCAGTAGTGGTCGGTAAAGCCGATCCAGCCTGCCCCGGCCGCATCGACAACCTCTGCTGCGGCCTGTTCGGCGGGAACCTCGTCCAGCTTGACGATGTCCTTGTAGCGGGTTTCCTCCAGCGTGCCGTCGGCGCTGCGGACCATGCCTTCGTGCACGACGAAGATGCTTTGCATCGTGGGCAGGCCGTGGCGGGCGATCACGCCATAGGCGTACATCGAGGCGGGTGCGGTGCCGGTGTTCTTCACGCTGTCGGTCACGGTGAAAAGGAACTTCTCGTCCACCGAGATCTCGCGCTGGAAGGTCAGGCCCTTGCCGTTCGCCCAGGTCAGGGTGACAGGCTTGCCGGGGGCAAGCTGGTCGCCACTGGCAAGCGTCCACTGGCTACGCGCATCGGGCAGATCGGCGGCGGCGGTGCCTGCGCCCGGGGCCCAGCCCATCAGGGCGTAATAGGGATGCTCCTGGCCCACTGGCGACAGGAGCCGCACTTCGGGCGAGGAGGGGGACAGCGTCTCGCGGTAGGTCTTCAGCGACAGGTCGTCGATGCGGGCGCCGGCCAGCGAGATCGTGCCCGACAGCGTGGGCGTGTCGATGGGCAGGCGGGGCGCCTCGGTCACTTCGGTGGTGGCGGCCGGGGTGGCAGTGGCCGCGGCCGGGTCTGCGGTGGGCGCGGTGCCTTCGGTGGTCGCGGTCGTGGCGACCGGCTCGACCGGCGGTTCCGGCGGCGGGAAGAAGATGAACCAGACGAGCATCACCATGGCGGAGAGGACCATCGCCAGGATCAGGTTCTTGTTGTTCTGCTCTTCCATGCGGCAACCACCCTGCGGATCATCGGATCAGCGGTGCTTCAACGACAGGGGCGGGCAAAGGTCAAGCGGTTTCGCCCATGCGGGCCGGGCGGCGCGATCAATTCACAGCAATCCCGGCCGGGCGCTTTCCGCCGGTCGGAGCGGCGGCGGACGACCGAAGTGGCGCGCGGGAGGCCGCGGTCGTCACCGCGCTTTCAGGCCGATCTGCAGCGCCTTGGCGCGGTGGTCGCGATGCGCGCCCAGCCAGGCGGCCAGGTCCTCGACCGGCATCGGACGGGCGATGGCGAAGCCCTGAACATGTCCGCAGCCCAACTGGGCCAGAAGCGCGTGTTCGGCCTGCGTTTCCACCCCTTCTGCCAATGTCTCCAGCCCCAGCCGTTCAGCCAGCGACAGGATCGCTGTGACCAGCTTCTGCTGGTCGCGGTTCTGGTCGACCTCGCGCACGAAGCTGCGGTCGATCTTCAGCCGGTTGAGCGCAAAGCGCCGGATCGCGGTGATCGAGGCGTTGCCGGTGCCGAAATCGTCAAGGTCGACGCCGCAGCCCATCGCCGCGATTCGGCCGATGTTCGAGGCGATCACCTCGTCCCCGTCGCCGGCGACGACGGATTCCAGCACCTCTACGGTCAGGCGCGCGGGGGCAAGCTGGAAGCGGTCCAGCGTCCAGCGCAGGCGTTCGGGCAGTTGCGGGTCCTGCAATTCCTGGGCGGAGAAGTTCACCGCCGCCGTCGGCACCCGAAGGCCCTTGCGGTCGAATTCAGCCAAGGCGGCGAGCGACTGGGTCAGCATGGTCTGACCCAGAATTTCCATCAGATCGGTGCCTTCGATGGCGGGGAGGAACTGTCCGGGGGCAAGGCAACCGCGGTCGGGGTGGTGCCAGCGCACCAGGGCTTCGATCCCGGTCACCTCGCCGCTGTCGGTGGAGAGCTGCGGCTGGAACCAGGCGCGCACTTCGCCGCGGTCGACGGCATGGGCGAAACCTGCGCGCAGGGCGTCGCGGTCGGCGCGCGCGCGGGCGAGGTCGGCCGAATAGGCGCGGATCGCACCGGGTCGGAACCGGGCCGCCTCATCCCCGGCGACCTGGGCCGCATCGAG
>JAFLCY010000043.1 GCA_017303485.1 Rhodobacterales bacterium | reverse complement strand
GACCTCGACGCGGTGAACCTCGCGCTCGCTCATCAGCACCCATCCCATGCCGCCGACTCCCCATCACAGAAGAACAGGGCGACATTCTAACTTTGCTCAGGTGCGACAGTTCTACTTTGCGGCTACACATGTAATACGCATAATCAGTATTATGTAATATAACGCGATCTGGAAACGCTGCCTCTGCCGCGATAAGAGGCCGCAACGACGATTGGAGCCTGCCCATGTTTGACCGTTCGATCAAGATCGCCCCCTCCATCCTCGCGGCCGATTTCGCCAACTTCGGTGCTGAATGCCGTGCGATCGAGGCTCAGGGCGCGGACTGGGTTCATGTCGATGTGATGGACAACCACTTCGTGCCGAACCTGACCTTCGGCCCGGCGATGTGTGCGGCGCTCCGGCCGCACATCAAGGGCGTGATGGATGTTCACCTGATGATCGCGCCTGTGGACCCGTCGCTGGAGGCCTATGCCAAGGCCGGTGCGGACATCATTTCGGCGCATGTCGAGGCTGGGCCCCACATTCATCGCACGCTGCAAGCCATTCGTGGGCTTGGGAAAAAGGCTGGCGTGGCGATCAACCCCGGAACATCCGTCGAGGCCGTGGCAGAGCTTTTGGACATGGTTGACCTCGTCTGCGTGATGACGGTCAACCCAGGTTTCGGCGGCCAGAGCTTCATCGAAAGCCAGGTGCCGAAGATTGCTCGGCTGCGGCAGATGATCGGCGATCGTCCGGTGCATATCGAAATCGACGGCGGCATAACTGCGCAGACCGCACCGCTGGTGTCCAGGGTTGGCGCCGATGTGCTGGTCGCAGGTTCGGCGGTGTTCAAGGGTGGTTCTGTTGATCATCCGGCGGCCTATGGCGCGAACATCCGGGCCATCCGTGCCGCCGCGGAGTCTGCGATTGCCTAGACCGCCAGGCCTTGTCTTCGACCTCGACGGCACACTGATCGACAGCGCAGGGCAGATTCACGCTGCGTCGAATATCGTGTTCGGAAACAGAGGTTTGCCGCCGTTTTCTCATGAAACTGTCCGGGGTTACGTTGGCAACGGCCTGGGTGTGCTGGTCTCGCGGCTGATGGCGCATCAGGGGCTGGAGGAGACCCCTGCCCTGCATGCCGAACTGGCGGCAGAGTTTGTCAGGATGTACGAAGAAGCTTTTGATCTGACTACGCTTTATCCGGGTGTATCTACAGCGCTTGAGACGCTGGCTGCCGCAGACTACAGACTTGGGATCTGCACGAACAAACCGCTTGGCCCGACGCGGGCGGTGCTGCGGCATTTCGGGCTGGACCCGATGTTCCAGTCGGTGATCGGCGGCGACAGCCTTCCCGAAAGGAAGCCACATCCTGCCCCCTTGCTTGCCGCCATCGCGGCGCTTGGCGGTGGTGACGCGCTTTTTGTCGGCGACAGCGAGGTTGACGCCGAAACGGCAAGGGCCGCGACGGTTCCGCTTCTGCTCTTCTCTGGCGGCTACCGCAAAACCCCGGCCGACTCGCTGGGAGCAAGGCTGGTTTTCGACGACTACGCCCGGCTGCCGGTACTGATTGCCGGCCTGGAGCCGGAACTTCGGGCCGCCAGCGATCCATTACCGGCGGTTGCAGGTGACAACTTCCGTCATCTGGACGATTTGACGCCGCCCTGACGGTGCAAAGGCTCGACAAGCCAAGGAAACCGGCCTTATCTCACGTCCAAGCTTCGGATGCCCCTGGGTAGAACACCCGACCGGGCAGACCGGGCAACAGGGAATTGAGACATGACCGAGATTACACTTCTGAGCTTGCTGAACCGGATCGCCGCCGCGTCGAGCATCGACGAGGCCTGGGATCTGGCAACGGACCATTTCGCCGGGATGGGGTTTTCCCGTGCAAACTACGGATTCACCCGCTTTCGGCATTTGAAAACCATCGGCGACCCCGATGATGCCCTGTTTCTCACCACCTGCGACGCCGATTACGTCAAGCGGTACTTCCAGGGCGGCTTCTACGCCAAGACCCCGGTGTTTCGCTGGGCCGAACACAACTCCGGTGCCTGCACCTGGTCCTGGGTGAAAGAGGCCTTCGACAGCGGGCGGCTTTCGGCCGAGGAAGCCGAAGCGGTCCGCCAGAACGCGATGATGGGCATCGTGGCAGGCATGTCGGTCAGCTTCCCCGAGGTCTCCTCCCGCTCGAAAGGCGCGCTGGGGCTGATCGCCGATCCGGGGCTTACCCCGGCCGAGGTCGATGCGATCTTTGCCGCCCGGAAGGAAGAGATCCTGGCCGTGGCCAACATGATGCACCTGACCATCGTGCATCTGCCGCACCTGTCGCGACACCGCGCCCTGAGCCCGCGCCAGCGCGAGGCGCTGGAATGGGTGGCTGACGGCAAGACGACGCAGGATGTGGCGCTGCTGATGGGGGTTTCGCCCGCCATGGTCGAAAAGCACCTGCGGCTCGCGCGCGACGCGCTGGCGGTGGAAACCACGGCGCAGGCGGTGGCCAAGGGCGCACTTCTGAACATGATTTTCCAGCGCCTGCCCGAAGCGGCTCAGGCCGCCCGCTAGAATCTGTCCGACGCAGAGGTAAGCGCCGGACAGACTCCGGCTTCATCGTGGTCGCCTGCCTTTCGGCAAAACCGGAGTCCACTTTTGTCGGGCAGCCCGGGGCAGGTAGGGTTTTCCGGACTGTCCGCTGCGGGACTGGCATGGAAAGTAGACTGAGTGACCCGAGGGAAACCTCCTGCGGGTTGTACGAACCAGCGGGTTATAGCTGGTTTCGGTGGGTAGCTTGCCTGGCCGGTATTGGTTCGGCCGACTTCACGTTCCGTCCCCGGCCCTCATCCCCAGAGGTGGGGCGGGACAATGCGGCGCGGTTCGTCCCCGGAACCGCGCCGTTTCCATTTCCGCCCTACCCAGGGTCGCAAAAGGAAAAGGGCCGATGCGGTTCGCGCACCGGCCCCCTGCCCTGCAATCCTGCTGGATCAGCCCTGAAGCGCCTTTGCCACTTCGGCGGCGAAGTCTTCCTGCTTCTTCTCGATGCCTTCGCCCACGGCGACACGGGCATAGCCGGTGATCTCCACTCCCGCTGCCTTGGCCGCGGCTTCCACGGTCAGGTCGGGGTTGATCACGAAGGCCTGGCCCAGAAGCGTGTTTTCCGCGAGGAACTTCTTCATGCGGCCCGGGATGATGTTGTTGTGGATCACCTGCTCGGGCTTCGGCTTGGCCGAGGCGGCGTTCTCTTCCAGCGCCTTGGCGGTCTGGACGGCGAGTTCGCGTTCCAGCACCGACGGCTCCAGCGTGGCTTCCGACAGCGACAGGGGCGAGGTCGCGGCGATGTGCATCGCGAACTGCTTGCCGATCTCCTCCGCCTTGGCCTTGTCGCCCTTCAGCGCGACGAGGACGCCGATCTTGCCCATGCCCGCGGTTGCGGCGTTGTGGACATAGGAGACGACGGTGTCGCCCTCCAGCACATGCAGGCGGCGGAAGGTCATGTTCTCGCCGATGCGGGCGATGGCTTCCTGGATCACGGTGTCGACCGACTTGCCGTTCAGATGCGCGGCTTTCACCACTTCGAGCGAGTCGCCGGTGGTCAGCGCGACGTTGGCCACGTCACGGACCAGCGCCTGGAAATCCTCGTTCTTGGCAACGAAGTCGGTTTCCGAGTTGATCTCGATCGCGACACCCTTGCCGTTCGACACGGCGACGCCGATCAGGCCTTCGGCGGCCACGCGGTCAGCCTTTTTGGCGGCCTTGGCCAGGCCCTTGGTGCGCAGCCAGTCGACGGCGGCTTCCATGTCGCCCGCAACTTCGGTCAGCGCCTTCTTGGCGTCCATCATCCCCGCGCCCGTCGCCTCGCGCAGTTCCTTCACCATCTGGGCGGTGATCGTCATGGTTTCACTCCTTGGAATGGATAGCCCGGCGGGAGAGGCCCGCCGGGTGAATGTCTGGTGACAGCCGGAAGCTCAGGCTTCGGCTTCGGCCTCTGCAACCGCTTCTTCTTCCGGGGCCGCTTCCAGGGCGCCGAGGTCGACGCCAGCCGCACCCATCTGGGCCGACATGCCGTCCAGCGCCGCACGCGCGACGAGGTCGCAGTACAGCGCGATGGCGCGGGCCGCGTCGTCGTTGCCCGGGATGACGTAGTTCACGCCCTTGGGCGAGCAGTTGGTGTCAACCACGGCCACGACCGGGATGCCCAGCTTCTGCGCTTCCAGGACGGCGAGGTCTTCCTTGCCAACGTCCACGATGAAGATCAGGTCCGGGGTACCGCCCATTTCGCGGATCCCGCCCAGCGAGGCCTGAAGCTTGGCCTGGTCGCGTTCCATGCCCAGACGCTCTTTCTTGGTCAGGCCTTCGCCGCCGGCGCCCAGAACCTCGTCCAGGTGCTTCAGGCGCTGGATCGACTGCGAAACGGTCTTCCAGTTGGTCAGCGTACCACCAAGCCAGCGGTGGTTCATGTAATACTGCGCGCATTTCTCGGCGGCTTCGGCGATCGGCTTCTGGGCCTGACGCTTGGTGCCGACAAAGAGGATGCGGCCGCCCTTGGCGACGGTATCGCGCACGACCTTCAGAGCGGCGTCCAGCATCGGAACGGTCTGGGTCAGGTCGATGATATGGATGCCGTTGCGGTCGCCGTAGATGAACTCGCCCATGCGGGGGTTCCAGCGGGCGGTCTGGTGGCCGTAGTGAACGCCAGCTTCCAACAGCTGACGCATGGAGAACTCGGGAAGAGCCATGCCTTATCCTTTTCCGGTTTGATCCTCGGTACAGCCGTCTTCAGAGCTTTCGCCCCAACCGGTGGACCGCACGGGATTTCTCCCCGCATCAGCCCCGACCGCACCTGTGAAGTGGCGCGTCCTTATGTCAGGTCGCGCCCTTGTGCAAGTGCAAAGCGCGCTGCGGTCAGGCCATCTGGTGCAGATGCGCGCAGGCGGCAGCGACGTGGCGGTGATCCGAACCGCAACAGCCGCCGATGAGCCGCAGTCCGGGCAGATGTGCAGCCATCTCTGCATAGTCTTCCCCGAACTCGACCGGATTGCCGTCGTCCAGATCGGTCAAGGCGTCCAGTTCGGCATGGCTCAGCCGCGAGGCATTGGCGCGGATGCCGCCGATGCGGCCCTGCATCGGCCCGAAAAGCTGGTCGGCGAAATGGCTCGGATGCGCGCAATTGACCATGTAGAAGAGCGCGCTGCCACCAGTCGCGGCTTCGACCTCGGACAGGGCCTCCTGCAGGGGCTGGCCAGAGGGCAGCCTGCCGTCGGTCTCGACTGTGAAGGACAGGATGTGCGGCACCCCGGCCTCATGCGCCGCCCGGGCGATGCCGATGGTTTCGGCGGAACAGGTCATCGTCACTGCGGAAACGAGATCTACTCCGGCCCCGGCAAGCGCCTCGATCTGCGGCCGGTGCAGCGCCGCGGCGGCGTCGACTGACAGGGCATGGTCGATGCGGTAGCCGTCGCCCGCCGGGCCGATCACGCCATTGATCAGGATCGGCAGGGCCACGGTCTCATGCATGGCGCGAAACGCCTTGGCGAAGGCTACGGCTTCTTCGTTGACGCGGCGGATGCCAGCCTCGTCCAGCCCGAACGCTGCGGCCCAGCCCATGTTGGCCCGCCACGTTGCGGTGTCGAGGACGAAGCCGGTGCCGCCCGCCCGCGCCAGATCGACGAACCCTTCGAACCATCGGGTCAGCGCGGCGCGGCCCGCCGTATCGTCCAACAGGACGAAGGAGGCGAACTGCGGCAGATCAAGCCCTTCCAGGAAGATCATCGCCGTTTCCAGCCCGGCATCCGCGGGCCAGGGGCGAGAGGTCGTCATCAGTCGGTCAATGCGGGTCATGGCATGTTCCTTCGTCCGAAAGCCCGTCGACGCACCGCGTAAGGCGGGGCAAAGCAGAACAGAGACTTGGTCAGGAACTGGAAATGCACGCGTGAATGCCGCGCATAGTACCACAATCCGCGGGCTGTCGCATCGGGAACGTTAACGCGCCCCACCCGCCTGCCACCCCTGGCTCAGCAGGTCAGCCAGTCGAGCAAGGGCAGGTGCGCACGGACGATTTTGGCCAGCTGCGGAACGGCCTCGGGGGTGGCGAGCCAGTCGGGCACCGGGCGGTCGGACTGCGTTCTCACGATCAGCCCCTTGCGCCGCAACAGGTGGTCCCAGTCCGGATCGGCGGCGTAGCCCTTGGGAACCCGGGCAAGGTCCGGCGGGTCAAGCTGGCTGCCCGTGGCCCCCGCTACCGCCAGGGCGTCAAGCAGCCGGGTCCGACTGACCGGATCGCAGATCCTTTGACGCATGCGGTCCAGCGCCCCGGGCTCCAGCCCGTAGTGCCCGGCCCCATAGCCCAACCCGTCGGGCCGCAGAACGATATGCATCCCCGGCACCTTGTTGAAGGCGGGGCCGGTCGACAGGATCAGATGCAGCCAGGGCTCATAGGGGGTCTTGTCCTTCGAGAACCGGGTGTCGCGGTTTATGCGCCGCAAGGACTGGTTCAGCTTCGGCACCGCCAGAAGCCGAGGCTGCATCCCGGCGCAGGCCGGGGCCAGCGCCGCGATCAGGTCCAGCCCCGCGCCCAGCCAATCCGTCTCATACTCCGCCCGGTGCGCTTCGAACCAGTCGCGCGTGTTGTTCGAAGCCAGCGCCCTGAGATAGTCGAAGGTTTCCGGCTTTACGCCCGCATAGGCCATTGCGATCCTCCCGTTTTCGCCATGCTAACCGCTTGCGGGACGCCGCCCAAGCGGGCAAGAAGCGCGGATGACGCCAGACATCCTCTGCATCGGCTCGGTCCTGTGGGACATCATCGGCCGCTCGCCTGCGGCCATGCAGCTTGGCGCCGATGTGCCGGGGCGAATCACGCGCCTGCCTGGCGGGGTCGCGATGAACATCGCGATGACGCTGCGCCGCTTTGGCATGACCCCGGCGCTGCTGACTGCCATCGGCCGCGACGCCGAGGGCGATGAGTTGACCGCGGCCTGTGACCGGCTGGGCTTGGTCACGGCGCATGTCTATCGCTCGGACGACCTGCCGACCGACCGCTACATGGCGGTGGAGGGCGCGAACGGGCTGATCGCTGCCATAGCGGACGCGCATTCGCTGGAGGCGGCGGGCGACAAGATCCTGCGCCCCCTGGCTGACGGGCCGCTTGGCACGGCTGCCGCGCCCTGGACCGGTCCGATCGCGCTGGATGGCAACCTGACCGAAAGCCTTCTGGCCGAGATCGCGACCTCACCCCTCTTTTCCCGGGCCGACCTTCGCGTGGCCCCGGCCTCTCCCGGCAAGGCGGGGCGGCTCTTGCCGCTCCTCACCCACCCGACGGCGACGCTTTATGTGAACCTTGAAGAGGCGAACATCCTCTGCTGCGCCAGCCATGCCAGTGCCGCCGCCGCAGCCGAGGCTCTGCTTCAACGCGGCGCGGGCCGGGTGCTGGTGACCAACGGCGGCAAACCCGCAGCCGAAGGCCGCCGGGGCGAGGGCGTCATCACGGGCCAGCCGCCTGAGGTGCTGGTCACCCGCGTCACCGGTGCGGGCGATACGTTCATGGCCGCGCATCTGGTCGGCGAACGGCGCGGCGCATCACGCCAGATGGCGCTGGACGAGGCACTTCACGCCGCAGCCACCTATGTCTCGGGAGATATCGGCTCATGACCCTGCCCCTGATCCTGTCGCCCGAGGTGGCGGAAGCCCGCGCTTCCGGTCAGCCGATTGTGGCCTTGGAAAGCACAATCATTACTCATGGCATGCCTTTCCCGCAGAATGTGGAAACAGCGCGGCGCGTCGAGGCGGAAATCCGGGCGCATGGTGCGACACCCGCCACCATTGCGATCCTGGACCGGCACATCCACGTGGGTCTGACCGAAGCGGAACTCAACGCGCTGGGACAGGCCAGGAACGTGGCAAAGCTCAGCCGCGCCGATCTTGCGGCCTGTCTGGCTACGGGGGGCACGGGTGCGACCACCGTCGCGGCGACGATGATCTGCGCGCATCTGGCGGGGATCAAGGTCTTCGCCACCGGCGGCATCGGCGGGGTCCATCGGGGGGCCGAGACCAGCTTCGACATCTCCGCCGACCTGCGCGAACTGGCCGAAACCCCGGTCACCGTCGTCGCTGCCGGGGCCAAGGCGATCCTCGACCTGCCGAAGACGCTGGAATATCTGGAAACTCTGGGCGTCCCGGTCATCGCCTTCGGCCAGGACGATTTTCCCGCCTTCTGGTCACGCTCCTCCGGCCTGAAGGCGCCCCTGCGCATGGACAGCGCGCGCGACATCGCCGCCGCCCACACCATGCGCGCCCGCCTTGGCCTGCCGGGCGGCCAGCTGGTCGCCAATCCGATCCCGGTCGAAGCAGAGATTCCCCGCGCCGGGATCATGCCGCAGATCGAGGCCGCGCTGGCCGAGTCCGAAGCGCAGGGCATCGCCGCCAAGGCCGTGACCCCGTTCCTACTGCAACGCATCTTCGAACTGACCGAGGGGCGTTCGCTGGTCTCGAACATCGCGCTGGTGCTGAACAATGCCCGGCTTGGGGCTGCGATTGCCCGGGAACTGGCCACCGACGCCTGAATTTCCAGTGTGGCCGTCCGCGCACCATTGCGCAACGCCGCGTCCCGCACCTAGATAGGGGCCGAAGGGGACAACCATCTCGTGACAGAACCGCATCCGCCACATCGCCGCGGCTTCCTTGGCAGCCTGCGCGCCAGCTTCCTGACGGGCCTTGTCGTTGTCCTGCCCATCGGCCTGACGATCTATTTCGTCTGGGCGGTGATCGGCTGGATCGACGGCTGGATCCTGCCGCTGATTCCTGCCTACTATCAGCCCGACGCGCTGATCGGCCGCTGGTTCGGCCCGGAATACGAATTCCCCGTGCGCGGCGTCGGCGTCCTGGTCTTCCTTATCGTCACGATCATCGTCGGCTGGCTGGCCAAGGGCCTGATCGGTCGGTCCGTGATCCGGTCGGGCGAGAACCTGGTCGACCGGATGCCGGTGGTCCGCTCGGTCTATGGCGGGATCAAGCAGGTCGCGGAAACCTTCTTCAACAAGAAGGAAAAGAGCTTCGACAAGGTGGTTCTGGTGGAATTCCCCCGCCCCGGTTCCTGGGCCCTGGGCTTCATGTCGACCCGCCCGAAGGGTGAACTGGCGGACCGGCTGGCAGCACTTGGCACCGACATGTCCGCCGTCTTCGTCGGGCTGACCCCCTTTACCAGCGGGATGCTTCTGTTCGTGCCGACCAGAGACCTGGTGATGATGGACATGGGCGTCGACGATGCGGCCAAGCTGATCGTGTCGGGCGGCCTCGTCTATCCCTTGCCGAAAGAAGCCCAGCCCTAACCCAGAAGCCCGGGAAGGTCGGCGCTGGCGTCCTGCCCGATCTTCGCACCACCATTGCGCAGGAACTGCTCGGCCGCCGCGCGGCCCGCGGCCTTCAACCGCTTCAGCAGATAGGGCGTGGGCGTCTGCTTCGACTCGGCCGAAAGCTCGTTCATCAGCTTGTCGTCGCTGATCATGTGGACATTCACCGCCTTCATCTTCCCCGCCTCCATCCGCCCCTCTGCGATCAGTCGGCGAACGAAGTTGATCGCGCGCAATTCGCTGAGCAGCGAGGAATTGAAACTGATCTCGTTGATCCGGTTCTGGATTTCCAGCGGCGTGTCGGGGATGTCATCCCGTCGCATCGGGTTGATCGAGACGACGAGGATATCGTCGGGCAGGTCGGGTTCGTACAGCGGGAACAGCGCCGGGTTGCCGGAAAACCCGCCATCCCAGTAGCCCTCGCCGTCGATCTCGACCGTCTGGAACACCGTCGGCAGGCAGGCCGAGGCCAGAAGCGCATCGGGGGTGATCTCGCGCCCGGTGAAGATCTTGATCTTGCCGGTCCGCACATTCGTCGCGCTGACAAAGAGCCGCGGACCCCGCCTGTCGCTGAGATTGGCAAAGTCCAGGTCGCGCGCCACCGGCGCCAGCGGATTGCTCCAGCTTTGGCCGAAAGCATAGGGGGAATATAGCTGGGCCGCGACCGCCTGCGGCGAGAAGGGCAGGACTGCTGCGCTCGCGGCCTGCCAGAACCGCATGGCAGGCAGGAAGGGCGCGATCCAGGGCAGCATCCGGAAATCGCCGATCTCGCCGACCTGGGTCCAGAGCCGGTCCAGCCGCTTCCGCGCCGCCCCCCTGCCGCCAGCGATCAGCCCCGCTTTCAGTGCCGCGCCATTCAGCGCACCCGCCGAAGTGCCGGAAATCCCGGCGATCTCCAGGTCGTCTTCCTCCAGCAGCCGGTCGAGCACGCCCCAGGTGAAGGCGCCATGTGCGCCCCCACCCTGCAAGGCGAGACTGACGCGTCTCATATCCGGGCCCCGCAAATCTTTTCGAAAAGATTTGCAAAATCCTTCGAAGGATTTTGGCCCCTCACAGCGCGGTCCAGCCACCGTCGACGCTGATCGTCGTCCCTGTCACCTGATCCGCCGCCGGGCTGCAGAGATAGACCGCCGTGCCACCGATCTGCTCTACCGTCGCGAATTGCCGGCTTGGCTGGCGGTCCAGCATCACTTCGCGGATCACCGTCTCGCGGTCCATGTTGTGGACCTTCATCTGTTCAGGAATCTGCGCCTCGACCAGGGGCGTCAGTACGTATCCCGGGCAGATCGCGTTGCAGGTGATCCCCTGCCCCGCCGTCTCCAGCGCCACGGTCTTCGACAGGCCGACAAGGCCATGCTTGGCCGCGATATAGGCGCTCTTGAAGGGGCTGGCGGTCAGGCCATGCGCAGAGGCGATGTTCACCACCCGGCCCCAGCCCTTTTTCCGCATCCCCGGCAGGGCAGCGGCGGTGGTGTGGAAGGCCGAGGTCAGGTTGATCGCCAGGATCGCATCCCATTTCTCGACCGGGAAATCCTCGACCGGCGCGACGAACTGGATGCCCGCGTTGTTCACCAGGATGTCGCAGCCGCCGGCCTTTTCCACCAGGGCCCGGCATTCGGCGCCCTTCGACATGTCGGCGGCGATATAGCGCGCCGCGACCCCGTGGCGTCCACCAAGATCGCGGGCGAGATCATGATCCTCGGGCCGGTCGGTGAAGCTGTTCAGAATCACTTCGGCCCCTGCGGCGGCCAGCGCCTCGGCCACCCCCAGCCCGATCCCGGAGTTCGACCCCGTCACCACTGCCCTTTTGCCCGAAAGCGTCATGAGAACCCCCAGAATGCTGCACATGCGAAAGCATGGCATGCCGCGAGGATGAACGGAAGTCACGCTGCCGGGATAAAAAAACGCCGGCACAAGGCCGGCGTTAAGTCTTTGAGGCAGGTTTCATACAGGCAAGAAACCTATCGAGCAGTAAATTCTATATAGTCTTCTCTCCGCCGATGGCCAAGCTAAAAGTTTGAATTGCCACGATCTCCGTCCTAGTGTTCCGCCGATACAACCTAAGGGACGGAGACGATCAGGGGATGGCATCTCTGCAAAGGGCAAGTTTACGCAAGGTCGGGCTGGCGGCAGTGCTGGTCCTTTTTGCCGCAGGCGCGCGGGCGGAACCCATGCACGGCATAGCTATGTATGGCGACCCCGCCCTCCCCCCGGATTTTGTGTCCCTGCCGCAAGTGAACCCCGATGCCCCGAAGGGCGGCACCTACCGTTGGGGCGAGGCGGGCAGCTTCGACAGCTTCAACCCCTTCGTCACCAAGGGCCGCCCGGCGCTGGGTATCTCTACCCTCACGGTCGAGACGCTGATGGGCCGGAATTACGACGAACCCTTCTCGCTCTACGGGCTTCTGGCCGAATCGATTGATACGGATGCGGCCCGGACTTACGTCGAATTCACCCTCCGCCCCGAGGCCCGATTCTCTGATGGTTCGCCTGTCACTGTCGAAGATGTGATGTGGTCGGTGGAAACGCTCGGCACCGATGGCAACCCGCGCTACGCCGCCGCCTGGAAGAAGATCGCCACGATGGAGAAGACGGGCGAAAGGTCCGTCCGCTTCACCTTTAACGTCGAAGACCGCGAACTGCCGCTGATCATCGGCCTGCGCCCGATCCTGAAGAAGGCGCAATGGGAGGGGAAGAATTTCGCCGAAGCGACGATGGAGGTTCCGATCGGTTCCGGACCCTATCTTCTCGACAAATCCGATCTTGGGGTTTTCGTTTCCTACAGGCGCAACCCCGACTGGTGGGGCAAGGACCTGCCGTTCAACCGGGGCCAGTGGAATTTCGACGAGATCCGCTACGACTATTACGCCAATCCGCAGGCGATCTTCGAGGCGTTCAAGGCAGGCCAGGTTTCGGCCTACCGCGAGGCGAATGTCGCGAAATGGCTGACCGCCTACAATTTCCCCGCCGTGCAATCCGGCGAGGTGATCAAGGCCGAGATTCCGCATGGCCGCCCGTCGGGGATCGAAGGCTTTGCCTTCAACACGCGCAGACCGCTCTTCGCCGACTGGCGTGTGCGCGAGGCGCTGATCCTGGCCTTCAACTTCGAGTTCATCAACCAGACCCTGAACGGTGGCGCCCTGCCCCGCATCCCGTCCTACTTCGGCAATTCCACCCTGGCGATGCAGCCCGGCACACCGGCCGAGGGCCGCGAACTGGCGCTTTTGGAACCCTTCCGGGCCGAGCTTCCGCCCGGCGCGATCGAGGGCTATGCGCTGCCGGTGTCGAACGGCGACCAGGCCAACCGCAAGAACATCCGTGCCGCCGCAAAGCTCTTGGAAGAGGCGGGCTGGACGGTCGGCGATGACGGCATCCTGAAGAACGCGGACGGCCAGCCCTTCACCTTCGAGATCCTGCTTGTCACTGGCCAGGACGAAATGGGTTCCGCTGCCGAGATCTACATCGAGGCGCTGAAGACGCTTGGCATCACGGCGCGGCTGAACAAGGTGGACGACGCCCAGTACAGGGAACGCACCAACGCCTACGACTTCGACATGACCCACTACATCCGGTCGGTGACGCTGTCGCCGGGCAACGAGCAGCTGCTCTACTGGGGTGCCGCGGGCGTCACCGAACCCGGGACGCGGAACTGGATGGGCGTCAACTCTCCCGCGGTCGAGGCGATGATCGCCGCGATGGTGAAGGCCCCGGACGCCGAGGGTTTCACAGCCGCCACCCGTGCGCTTGACCGGGTGCTGACCTCGGGCCGCTATGTCATTCCGGTCTGGTATTCCGACGTTTCCCGCTTGGCATATTCCTCCAAGCTGAAGTATCCCGAGAAATTGCCGCTTTACGGTGACTGGATAGGGTTCCTGCCGGACATCTGGTGGTACGAGGCAAAGTAAGAAACGAGGCGAAGAGCATGAAGAAACTGGCACTTCTGGCCGTCCTGGCGGTCCTGGCCGGCTGCAACACGATCGCTGGCGTCGGCGAGGATATCTCGGGCACCGCCCGCACGGTGCAGGACACGTTCTGACGCTGGTCCAAGCCGGTGCCTGGCCCCCTCAGGCGGGGGGCGTCGCCGGTTCGGACTGCATCGGGCGCGGGTCGGCCTCACGCCGTTCCGGCAGGCGGATCACCGTGACCGAGCAATGGGCCTCGGCCACCACCTGCGCCGAGACAGAGCCGAGATAGCGCCGCGTCGTCGAATGGCCGCGCGCGCCCATCATGATGTGATCGACCTCGTTCGCCGTCGCATAGTCGATGATCGCCTGGCCGGGGTCCGGTCCTTCCAGTACGGAATAGGTCAGCCGGTCGATAGGCAGGTCGATGCCATCGGCCCAGGCCTTCAACTGCACCAGCCGCAGGACATGCAGGTTGTTGCCTTCGCTGTCCGTCCCCTGGTCGATCCCGATCCGCGCCGTCTTGATCACGTTGACGCAGGCGATCCGGGCATCGGGCTCAAGGATCAGCATCCGCTTCACCGCCCGCAGCAGCACCTCCGCCAGCCTTTCGCCCTGCGGCGAGAGATCCACCGCCACCACGATCACCGGGACCGAGGCGATCTGCGCCGCGACCGAGGCCGGCGCGGTGAAGCGCCTGATCTTCCGCATCACCCGCCAGCGATCGAAGACCGCAAGCCAGCCGTCCCGCTTCAGCTTGTGCGCCCGTGAAGTCAGCGTCACCTGCTGCGGATGGCTGAGGTCGAAGGCCATCTGTGCTGCCGTCTGGTAGCGCCGCATCGGATCGACCGACAGCGCCCGCAGGATGATCTCCTGCAGCCATTCGGGAATCTCCGGCCGGATCGCGCGCGGAGGCTCCGGATCGCGCCAGAGCCGCCTTCTCACCCCGCGCAGGGTCTCGGGCGTGCCCCAGGGGTTCCGCCCCGTTGCCAGCGCGTAAAGCATCGCGCCAAGGGCAAAGAGATCGGACCGCGGGTCGTCGCGGCAGCGCAGGTACTGCTCGGGCGCGATATAGGGATAGGTGCCCATCGGAATGGTGAATTCCTCGGCCAGAAGGTCGGGCAACTGGTCGTGGCGCGACAGGCCGAAATCCACCATCACCATCTCGCCCGTCTTCCGTTGCAGGAAGTTCTCGGGCTTCAGGTCCAGGTGGATCACATGCTGGCGGTGCAGGTCCGCCACGGCCGCCACCATGCGCGCCGCGATCTCGATGACGTCAGAGAGCGGCAGGGGCGCCTTCTGGAACAGCGGCAGGAAAGACCCGCCGTCGATCATTTCGGTCACGATATAGGGCATCACGTCGAAGCCGCCGATCCCGATCACCTTCGGCACATGCGGGCCCGAAAGCCGCGGCATGATCATCTGCTCGACCTCGAAGCCCACGATGGTCGGCCCGTCATAGCCGTCCAGGATCGTCGGCACCTTCATCACCATGGGCAGGTCATGGTCGGGATGCGTTACCGCCCAGATCGTCGCGAAGCCCCCCGTGTGCAGTTTCTCGCCCAGGGTGAAGCCGTCGATCTCCAGACCCTCATGGGGCCGTTTCTGCATCATCATCGTCCCACCAGAAGCCGCATGGCCAGGTCTTCGGGCAATCCCGCCTCGCGCACCTTTCGCGCCGCGGTTGCCACGTCATAGGGGGTGCGGCGAAAGGTCAGTTCGCCCCGCGCGGTATCGACCAGCGCCCAAGCCGCCTGAGGCACCCCGTCGCGCGGCTGGCCGACCGAGCCCACCACCGCCAGCCAGCGCCGGCTGGGCAAGAGCGGGATCGGCAGCCCGGTCCGGAACGCCTGCTCGCGCACCGCCCCACCCATGTCGCAACTGGCCAGCAGGGGCACATGCACATGCCCGCACAAGATGAGCCGGGCCGTCGTGGCGCGGAACGACGGCGCCGCCCGGGTGTCCGAGGTGACATAGGTCCAGTCGCCGGGACGGCTGGCCGAGGCATGGACGAAAAGCACCCCCTCCGCCTCGGCGGTCAGCGGGAGTGCGGCAAGAAAATCGACATGCGCGTCGCCCAGCCGGTCGCGTGTCCACTCCAGCGCCTTGCGCGCCAGCGTCGACATCGCCTCACGCGCGCCCGAGGCGGCATTGTCGTGGTTGCCGCGCACGCAGATCGCGCCCGAGGCCACCA
>JAFLCY010000042.1 GCA_017303485.1 Rhodobacterales bacterium | reverse complement strand
GCACGCAGATCGCGCCCGAGGCCACCAGCCCGGCCGTCCTGTCGCAGCACCAGTCCGGGTCCGCACCATAGCCCACGATATCGCCAAGGATCGCGATCCGGTCCACGCCATGCGCGTCCACATCGGCCAGAACCGCCTCGAATGCCTCGCGATTGGCATGGATGTCCGTCAGGACAGCAATCCGCATCCAGACCCTCCCCAGGCCCCGCTTCCCTTTGCCCTAGCCGACCAGCACGCAGGAAACCATGAGCCAGATCAAACGCTTCACATCAGCGAGGTGACCCAGAGGACCGTCGCATCCTCGTCCGACAGGCTGATCACGTTGTGCCCCATCGCCGCATCGTAATAGGCACTGTCGCCCCGGCGCAGTTCGACCGGCTCGTAGAATTCGGTGTAAAGCCGGACCACCCCGGTCAGCACGAACAGAAACTCCTCGCCGTCGTGCCGGACCCAGCCGTCGAATTCCTCCAGGTCCCGTGCCCTGATCGTCGCGCGGTAGGGCAGCATCTGCTTCTTGGTCAGATGCGCGGCCAGAAGCTCATGCTCATAGGTGACCGTCGCCTGCGCCTGCCCCTCACCCACTTTGGTCACCGCCATCCGGCCCATGACCTGCTGCTTCGACGGCGGCGTGAAAAGCTGCGGCACCGAGATCGACAGGCCCCCTGCCAGTTTCTTCAGCGCGTCATAGGTCGGGCTCATCTGCCCGTTCTCGATCTTCGACAGGGTGGACCGTGCGAGGCCGGCCCGGGTCGCCGCCTCTTCCAGCGTCCAGCCGAGCGAGCGGCGCAGCTCCCGCACCCTCTCGCCCAGGTTCAGGGGCTCGACATGCGTCTCGTTGCCGGTGCCGTTCGTGGCCTCGCGCGCGACGCGGATCATGCTTTTCGGATCGGTCACCTTCATGCTTCCCGGATAGTCGAGCCACTCTCTGCTTGCAACAGCGGCAAGGGCTTCCTACCCCTTGGCCATGTTGTCCGAGATAGATACCCGGCCTTTCCCCGCCGCCCCTCAGGCTTTCAATCTGGCCGGTCATGTGCTGGCCGGGGCCGCCGGGCGCGCCGACCAGCCCGCCTTGGTACTTCTTGGGGAAGAACATGACGAAACCCTCAGCTTCTCGGACCTCTTGCGCCTGACCCGGGGATGCGCCTCTGCCCTCCTCGCGCGGGGGCTGGTGCCCGGAGACCGCATCCTGATGCGCCTTGGCAACGGCCTGGCCTTTCCGGTCCTCTACCTCGGTGCCATCTGGGCCGGGCTTGTCCCCGTCCCGACCTCCGCCGCCCTGACCGGGGCGGAGATCACCCGGCTTGCGGGTCTGGTCGGTCCAAAACTCATTGTGGCGGAGCCCGGCATCGCCCTGCCCGACCATCCGGCCCCGGTTCTTGTCCCCGACCTCGCCGCCTGGTCCGCCGCTGCGCAGGCGTCGCTCCACCTCGGCGACCCGGATCGCGAGGCTTATGTCATCTTCACTTCGGGCACGTCCGGCACGCCGATGGCCGTCTCCCATGCCCACCGCGCGATCCTGGCCCGGGGCCGGATGCACACGGACTGGGAAGGACTGACCGGAACCGACCGCCTTCTTCATGCCGGGGCCCTGAACTGGACCTATACCCTTGGCACCGGCCTTCTGGACCCCTGGACGGTCGGGGCAACCGCGCTGATCCCCGCGGCGGGGACGGCCGTGGCGGCGCTTCCGGCCCTTCTGCAACGCTCTGGTGCCACCATCTTCGCCGCTGCCCCCGGTGTCTATCGGCAGCTGCTCCGCGCCGGGGTCCCGCCGCTTCCCCATCTCCGCCACGGCCTTTCCGCCGGGGAGGCACTGCCCCATGCCCTGCGCGACGACTGGCGCGACAGGACCGGCACCGACCTGCACGAGGCCCTCGGCATGTCGGAATGCTCCACCTTCCTTTCAGGCTCGCCCACCCGCCCCGCCCCGCCCGGCAGTGCGGGCTATGTCCAACCCGGTCGCCATGTCGCCATCCTCGGTGACGATGGCCAACCCGTGCCACGCGGAGAGCCCGGCGAGCTGGCTGTCTCCACCGACGACCCCGGCCTGATGCGCGGCTATCTTGGCCACCCGCCGCCCCAAGGCCGATGGTTCCGCACCGGCGACGCTGCCTGCATGGCCGAAGACGGCGCCGTCACCCATCTTGGCCGGAAGGACGACCTTCTGAACGCGGGGGGCTTCCGCGTCTCGCCCGCCGACGTCGAAGCGGCCTTCCACTACCTGCCGAGCCTCTTTTCCTGTGCGGCGACCGAGGTTGAACCGACCCCCGGCACGAAAATCATCGCCCTCTTCTACGAGGCTTCGTGCGTCATCGACGAGACAACCCTGCGCCGATGCGCGGAAAAAGCCCTTGCCCGCTGGAAACAGCCAAGGCACTACCAGCGCCTCGACGCGCTGCCCCGCACCGGCACCGGCAAGCTGATCCGCAAGGCTCTCGCCGCCCGCTACAGGAGACCCGAATGACCCGTTCCGCCGTTCGACTGGATATCTTCTCCGACCCGGTCTGCCCCTGGTGCTATGTCGGCAAGGCGAACCTTGATCGCGCGCTTGCGGCGCATCCCGAGCATCCGTTCCAGACCCAGTGGCACCCGTTCCAGCTGAACCCCGAAATGCCAGCCGAAGGCATGCCGAAGCGCGCCTATCTTGAAGCAAAGTTCGGCGGCAAGGCGCGGGTCGACGCGATGAACGAACGCCTGCGCGAGGCCGCCCGTGCGGCTGGCGTCGATCTGGACCCCGACCGACCGCCGATGATGCCGAACACCCTGAACGCCCACCGCCTGATCCATTGGGCCGGGATCGAGGGGCTGCAATCCGCAGTCGTCGCAGCGCTCATGCGCGCCTACTGGGTCGAGGGGCGCGATATCGGCGATCTGGACACCCTCGCCGACATTGCGGGCGAGAACGGCATGGACCGTGAGGCCACCCTGCGCCTCCTTCACTCCGACGCCGATGCCGACGACATTGCGGCCAGGGACCAGGATGCCCGTCACAAGGGCGTGACGGCGGTCCCGACCTTCCTGATCGCCCAGCAATACGTCGTCTCCGGCGCCCAGCCGACCGAGACCTGGGATGAGGTCATCGCCGAAATCTCGGGTCGCGACGCCTGATGCAGTCCCGTATCTCGCAGACCGAGTTCGTGGCCCTCATGGCCATGCTGTTCGCTACCATCGCGATCTCCATTGACGCGATGCTGCCGGCCCTTCCCGAAATCGCCGCCACTTTGTCGCCCCATGCGCCCAACGCGGCGCAACTGGTGGTCACCAGTTTCGTGCTTGGCATGGGGATCGGCACCCTCTTCACCGGTCCGCTGTCGGACACGTTCGGACGGAAGCGCGTGATTCTCATCGGGTCCGGGCTTTATGCGCTGGCCGCACTGGCCTGCTATTTCGCTCCGAGCCTGGAAATCCTGCTGGCCGCGCGCCTGCTCCAGGGCCTCGCCGCCGCCGCGCCGCGCACCTGTTCGGTCGCCATGGTGCGCGATCTCTATGCCGGGCGCGAGATGGCGCGGATCATGTCCTTCGCGATGGCGATCTTCACCATCGTCCCCGCCATTGCGCCCCTGATGGGCCAGGGCATCATCGCGCTTGGCGGCTGGCACGCGATCTTCCTGGCCTACATCCTGTTTTCCGGCCTGACGATGCTCTGGCTCGGCCTCCGCCAGCCCGAGACGCTGGCACCGGAAAAGCGCCGCACGCTGCATCTCGGCGATCTCTGGTCGGGCACGCGGGAGCTTTTCACCCACCACATCGTCGTGATTTCCATCCTGCTGCAAACCCTGACGCTGGCGGCGCTGTTCGGGACTTTGTCCTCGCTGCAGGGGATCTTTGAACAGCAGTTCGACCGGGCCGAGAGCTTCCCGCTCTGGTTTGCCCTGATCGCGGCCGTCTCGATGGGGGGCAGCCTCTTGAACACCCGCTTCGTCATGACCCTTGGCATGCGCCGGATCGTGCGGGCGACCTATGTTGGAATGCTGGCCCTGACCCTGCTGGCCCTTGCCACGCTGGGCAGCGGGTTTCTGCAGGACGGTGCGGGCTTTGCGATGCAGATTGTCTGGTGCATCGGGCTATTTTCAATGATGGGTCTGACCATGGGCAACCTCAACGCGTTGGCGATGGAGCCTGTCGGCCACATCGCGGGCCTCGCCGCCTCGGTCATCTCTTCGGCGGCCACCGTGGGCTCGGTCGCGCTGGCAATTCCGGTCGGCCTTGCCTTCGACGGCAGTTCCACGCCCCTTCTGGTTGGAGTCGCTGTCCTGATCGGCCTGAACCTGCTCCTGTCGCTCAAGGCCCTGGGCGAGCCGGGCAGCTAGGCCTTTCTGCCGGCCTTCGCCACTTCGGCGAGGTCGCGCGCGATGTTGAACGCGCCCTTGATCCGATCGGCTTCCGTCTTCATCTCGCCGGTCAGCACGATCCTGTTGCCGTTCACCCGTGCAGCGCCGCCTTGCGCCTTCAGGAAATCGACCAGACCCGCCGGATTGGCGAACTTGTCGTTGTGGAACTGGATCGTCGCCCCCTTCGGTCCCCCGTCCAGCCTGGAAATCCCTGCGCGCTTGCACATTGCCTTGATCCGGACGATCAGCATCAAGGTGTTGACCTCTTTCGGCAGCGCGCCGAAGCGGTCGATCAGCTCGGCCGCAAAACCCTCCAGCTCGACTTTCGTCGTCAGCGACGACAACCGCCGGTAAAGGCCCAGCCGGATGTCGAGATCGGGGATGTAGCTTTCCGGGATCATCACCGGAACGCCAAGATTCAGTTGCGGTGACCAGTCGTCGTCAATCGCGGACAGGCCCTGCAACTCGCCCGATTTGATCCGGGCAATGGTTTCCTCCAGCATGTGCTGGTAAAGCTCGTAACCCACCTCGCGGATGTGACCCGACTGCTCCTCGCCCAAGAGGTTCCCCGCCCCGCGCAGGTCAAGGTCGTGGGAGGCCAGGTTGAAACCCGCGCCAAGGCTGTCGAGACTGCCCAGAAGCCGAAGCCGCTTGGTCGCCTGCGGCGTCAGCGGCGCGCGGGGTTTCGTCGTCAGGTAGCAATAGGCCCGCGTCTTCGAGCGGCCCACGCGCCCGCGGATCTGATACAGCTGCGACAGGCCGAACATATCCGCCCTGTGGACAATCATCGTGTTTGCCGCAGGAATATCCAGGCCGCTTTCAACAATCGACGTCGCCACCAGCACGTCGAACTTGCCGTCGTAGAACTGGTTCATCCGGTCATCCAGATCGCCCGCCGCCAGCTGGCCATGGGCGATGACATAGGACGCCTCGGGAACATGGGTTTTCAGGAACTCCTCGATCTCGGGCAGGTCGTCGATGCGGGGCACGACAAAGAAGCTCTGCCCGCCGCGATAGCGTTCGCGGAGGATTGCCTCGCGGAGCGTAATTGTGTCGAATTCGGAAACATAGGTGCGGATCGCCAGTCGGTCCACCGGTGGCGTCGCGATGATTGAAAGGTCGCGCACACCTGTCAGCGAAAGTTGCAGGGTCCGAGGAATGGGTGTCGCGGTCAGGGTCAATACGTGGACCTCCGACCGCATCTCCTTCAGCCGTTCCTTGTGGGACACGCCAAAATGCTGTTCCTCGTCGATGATCAGCAGCCCCAGCTTCTTGAACGTCACCCCTTTCGCCAGCAGCGCATGGGTGCCGACGACGATATCCACCTCTCCCGCCGCCATCGCAGCCCGCGTCGCATTGGCATCCTTCGTGGAAACAAACCGCGACAAGGGCCTGACCGAGATGGGAAATCCCCGGAACCGCTCGGCGAAGCTGCGATAGTGCTGACGTGCGAGCAGCGTCGTCGGACAGATCACCGCGACCTGCATCCCCGACAGCGCCGCCACGAAGGCTGCCCGCATCGCGACCTCGGTCTTGCCGAAGCCCACATCGCCGACGACCAGCCGGTCCATGGGCGAGCCCTTCTCTAGGTCCGCCACCACATCGGCAATCGCCGAAAGCTGGTCGTCGGTCTCCTGATAGGGAAACCGCGCGGCAAAGGCCTCCCAGATCGAATGCGGCGCCTCCAGGATCGGCGCGTGGCGCAGCGCGCGTTCGGCGGCGACCCGCATCAGCCGGTCGGCGATCTCCTTGATCCGCTCCTTGAGCTTGGCCTTCTTCGCCTGCCAGGCCCCGCCACCCAGCTTGTCGAGCAACCCCTCCTCGTGCCCGTAGCGGCTGAGCAGTTCGATATTCTCGACCGGCAGGTAAAGCTTTGCGTTCTCGGCATATTCCAGCATGACGCAGGCATGGGGAGCGCCCAAAGCCGTGATCGTCTCGATCCCCAGATAGCGACCCACGCCATGCTCGACATGCACCACCAGATCGCCGGGCGACAGCGTATCCACTTCACGCAGGAAGTTGTCGGCCTTGCGTTTCCGGCGCGGCTTGGCCGTCAGCCTTTCGCCCAGCACGTCCTGTTCGGAAATGACCGCCAGGCCGGGTGCGACGAACCCGGCTTCCAGCGGCCAGACCACCAGGAACAGCCCGCCCTTTCCCTCGGGCACAGCGCGGAAATCCGCGACCTCCCTGGCGCCGGTCAGGCCATTGTCGGCCAGAAGCCCCTTCAACCGCTCCCGCGCGCCTTCGGACCATGAGGCAATGACCACCTGCCCGGTCTTGGCCAGTGTCTGAACATGCTCGGCCAAGGCACCGAAAAGATTGACTTTCTCTTGCTGACGTTGCGGCGCGAAACTGCGCCCGGCCCGGGCACCTGCATCCAGCACTCCGGGACCCGGGCTTTGCGGCAGCGGGGAAAGCTGCACCACCCGATGCCCGGCAATCGCGGCCTCCCACCCGGCATCGTCCAGATACAGCTCGCCCGCCGGCACCGGCTTGTAGACCGTGTTGATCCGCCCCTTCGCGCCCATCGCCTCGTGCCGCGCGTCGTAGCTGTCCTCGATGCCTTCCCAGCGCGCCAGCCGTGCCGCCGTCACCTGGTCGTCAAGCAGGACGGAAGCATCGGGCAGATAGTCGAACAGTGTCTCAAGCCCGGCATGGAAAAACGGCAGCCAATGTTCCATCCCCTGATGCTTGCGGCCCGCGCTGACCGCCTCGTACAAGGGGTCGTCCGTCCCCGCCGCACCAAAGGCGATGCGGTAGTTCTGCCGGAAGCGCGCAATTGATGCCTCGTCGAGGATCACCTCGGAAACGGCTGAAAATTCTACTTTTTTCAGCTTCTCCGTCGTCCGCTGCGTCTCGGGGTCGAACCGGCGCGCCCCGTCCAGCACGTCGCCGAAGAAGTCCAGCCGGATTGGCCCCCCGCGCCCCGGCGGGAAGATGTCGACAATCCCGCCCCGCAGGGCATAGTCCCCGGGTTCCGCCACGGTGGAGACCGGCGTGAACCCCATCCGAGCCAGGAACCCTTTGAGCCGGGCCTCGTCGACCCTCTGGCCCACCGTGGCGCGGAACGAGGCTCCACGCACAACGTCGCGCGCCGGGATGCGCTGGGTGGCGGCGTTCAGGGTGGTGACCAGCACGAAGGGGGCTGAGAGCCCGTCCGCCAGCGCCGACAGTGCCGCCATCCGTCGCGCGCTGATGTCGGGATTGGGGCTAACGCGGTCATAGGGCAGGCAGTCCCAGGCCGGGAAATCCAGCACTGCCACCTCGGGTGCCAGGATCGCCAGCGCAGTGCGCATCGCCTCGGCGCGCTTGTCGTCGCGGGCGACATGAACGACCGGCTGCCCCCGCGCCAGCTCGCGCAGGACGATCCGGGCATCAAACCCTTCGGGCGCACCGCCCATCAAGATGCGTTCGGCAGTCATGGTACGCGAGAAACCCGGTCAGTTCAGGATCGAGACGCTGATATTCTGCCAGGTCCCGTAAAAGGCTGTGATGGTGATCGAGATCATGCCGATGACCTGCACGATCCGACGATGAATGGTAAGCCGTCGAAACAGCGCCTCGCCGGTGCCGTCCTCGGCCAGGATCCTGCGGCTTGTGCGCACGCTGACCCAGACGACCAGAACCATCGGCGCGAGAAGCAGGACCAGGGCCTGCGCGAATTCGATATCATACCAGAAAGCCAGCACCAGCAATGTCGAGAGCCAGAAGGCCGCGACGCCCACCAGCATCCAGGCCCCGTTGTCCACCACATGCAAAAGCCGGTTGATGTTGATCCGCACCAGGTCCTCCACATCCGCCTGGGCTTGGCCGCCCTCGCGCCTGCCGCGCTGGATCATGTCGTGCGGTACCCCCAGCACCCAATGGCTGACCGAGGACCAGAGTGTCGCCAGCGCGATCCAGTACCAGAGATTCGAGAATGACCTCAGATCGATGACTTCAAGCGCCGTATCAAGCACATCCACCTTGCCCGGTCTCCTCTGCCTGGCGCACGGCCGCGCACAGATGTCTTGAGGCGGCCCCCTTTCCATGGCAGGCAGACGCAGAAGCCGCAAGTCCCAGCTTTCGCGGGGCGTGCAAGGAAGGAGCCCGACATGCATCCCACCCAGGCCCCCTGGCCGCTCACCCGGTTCCGCCGGTTGCGCCGCACGCCAGCCCTTCGGGCGCTGACCCAGGAAACGACGCTGACCACGGGCGACCTGATCTGGCCGGTCTTTCTGTGCGACGGCGTGAAGCAGCGCCAGCCGGTCGCCTCGATGCCGGGGGTGGAGCGGCTGTCGCTTGACCAGGTGGTCGCGGCCGCCGCCGCCGCACGCGATCTTGGCATTCCGGTGATCTGCCTCTTTCCCTACACCGATCCGGTGCTGAAGACGGCCACCTGCGAAGAGGCCTGGAACCCGGAGAACCTGACAAACCGCGCGATCCGGGCGATCAAGGCAGAAGTGCCCGAGATTGCGGTGATGACGGACGTGGCGCTCGACCCCTACAACGCGCATGGCCATGACGGGCTCGTCCAGGACGGGATCATCCTGAACGACGAGACGGTCGAGGCGCTGGTGAAGATGGCACTGGCGCAGGCAGAGGCGGGGGCTGACATCCTTGGTCCCTCCGACATGATGGACGGCCGGATCGGCGCGATGCGGGCGGCGCTGGAGGCTGCAGGCCACAAGGATACCGCCATCCTCAGCTATGCGGCGAAATACGCTTCGGCCTTTTATGGTCCGTTCCGCGATGCGGTGGGGGCGTCCGGGGCGCTGAAGGGCGACAAGAAGACCTACCAGATGAACCCGGCCAATAGCGACGAGGCGATCCGGCTGGTTGCCCGCGACCTCGCCGAGGGCGCGGATATGGTGATGGTAAAGCCGGGGATGCCCTATCTCGACATCTGCGCCCGGGTGAAGGAGACCTTCGGCGCCCCGACCTTTGCCTACCAGGTTTCGGGAGAGTACGCGATGATCCAGGCCGCGGCGCAGAATGGCTGGATCGACGGCGAGAAGGCGATGGTCGAAAGCCTCATGGCCTTCAAGCGCGCCGGCTGCGACGGGATCCTGACCTATTTCGCCCCAGCCGTGGCAAAGCTCCTTCAGGCATGACCGTCGCCGCTTCCGCGAGGACCCAAATTCCTTAAGGAAGGAATGCGGCGAAGTTTCTTGCATAAGAAACTTGGCCGCATACCGAAAGACCTCAACTCAACAGCCCCTGCACGGTGGTGGTAAGGTCGTTCAGCGAGAAGGGTTTCGGCAGGAAGACCGAGTTCGGCACCCGCGCCTGGTCCTCGGCCAGCCCGTCCTCTGCATAGCCTGACATGAAGACCACCTTCACTCCCGGCCGATCCAGATGCGCGCGGCGTACCCAGGCCGGGCCATCCATCCCGGGCATCACCACGTCGGTCACGAAGAGGTCGACATGCAGCGCCTTGTCTTCAAGCTTCGCCAGCGCCTCCTCGGCCGTGGCGGCCTCCAGAACCGTGTAGCCCCGCAATGCCAAGGCCCGGCTGGCAAAGGCGCGCACCGAAGCCTCGTCCTCGACCAGGAGGATCACGCCCTCGCCCTGTTTCGTGGCCGCGCGCCGCTGTTCCGGGGCCGGAGCCCGCTCCTCACCGTCATGGACCGGGAAGAAGAGCGCGAAAGTGGTGCCCTGCCCCTCATCGGAGTCGACGAAGATGAAGCCACCGGACTGTTTGACGATGCCGTAAGCCATCGACAGTCCCAGCCCGGTGCCCTCGCCGATCCGCTTGGTGGTGAAGAACGGCTCGAAAATCTGGCGCAACTGATGGCTCGGGATGCCGATTCCATGGTCGATGACACGGATCACGGTGTAGTCGCCCGCGGGAACGGTCGCGCGGTCACGTTTCATGTCCTCGGCCAGCGTCACCGGCTCGGTCTCGATCCGGATGCTGCCACCCTCGGGCATCGCATCGCGGGCGTTGACTACCAGGTTGACCAGAACCTGTTCGATCTGCCGCTTGTCGCCCCTGATGCGGCCGAGACGCCGCCCCTCTTCGCGCCCCAGATGGGCAAGCGACAGTTCCACCTTGTCGATCATCAGCCGGTTCAACAGATGCGTGAGGTCGGCCAGCACGTCCTCAAGGTCAAGCACCTCCGGGTTCAGCGTCTGCTTGCGCGAGAAGGCGAGGAGCTGCCCCACCAGCGAGGCCGCCCGGTTCGCGTTCTGCCGGATCTGCTCCAGATCGGCGAAATCGCTGTCTTCCCGCCCGTGGCGCAAGAGAAGCAGGTCACAATGACCCGAAATCGCCGTCAGGAGGTTGTTGAAATCATGCGCGATCCCGCCCGCCAGCTGGCCGATCGCCTGCATCTTCTGGCTTTGCGCGAACTGCGCCTCCATCGTCTTCAACCGCGTCGCATCGTTGAGGATGGCCAGCCCGCCGGCACGCCCACCGTCGACAAAACGGCGCAGGGTGACCTGGAGGAACCGCTCTTCCTCGCCCCTGACGCGCAGGACCTCGGCCCCGCCGGGGTGGCGACCGGCCACCACGTCGCCAAGCCATTCCGACACCGGACGTCCCAGCCCCTCGAACAGGTCGTGGAACATCGCGGCGCGGATATCGCCCTTCCACATCAGCTCGCGCGCCGCATGGTTGGCCATCCGCATCACGCCGTCAGGACCGAAGGTCATGATGGCGACCGGCACGTCTTCCAGGTCCGCGCCGACCGCCACGACGGGCGGGCTCCCCTCTCGGTCCTGCAGGCCCGGGCGGTCTTCCGGCAGGTCCAGTTCATCGGCGCGCCAGAAGAACTCGTTGTCACCGGCGCGATGCACCGTCAGGCGCAGGATCGAGGCATGCCCCGGAACATCTTCCCGCGCGGCACCTTCCGTCTCTGCCGCCCGTTGCAAGCGCAGCAGCATTTCGCCCGGATGCAGCCTGTGCCGTGCCAGCGCTTCGTGCAGCGAGCGCACATCCGTGCCAAAGCGCGCCTCGGCCGCAAGATTGCGCAGGATCAGGTGGCCCGCTGCGTCAGTCATGAAACAGGCGGCGGGATCATCGGCCATCAAGAGAAACGCCCGTGCGGCCGTCGAATCTGCGTGGCGGCGCGATGTCCAGGACCACAGCGCCAGACCCAGCGCGAGCATCACCAGCACCAGCCCGACCATCGCCGGCAGCGGCCCGCTGCCCCGAAGGAAAACCGCCCAGAGCGCGATCACCCCCAGCCCAAAGGCCGCGAGGACAAGTTGCCCCCCCTGCCCGATGGTCTCCAGCTTCATCCGACCCGCCACGACGGCTCCATCACCTCACCTATCGCATCCGCCTCCGGCCATGGCCCGACCATGGCCAAAGGCGGTTAACCGCAGGTTAACGCCACCCAGAAGCACGTCTCGGTTGTGTTGGAATTTTCAGATTATCCGCAAGATTGCAAGGTAGAAGCCGTCGCCCCCCTGCAACGGCGTCAGGCGCAACTCGCTGGCCAGGGTCCAGCCCGGAGCGCGCGCCAGGAAATCCCGGACCTGGTCGCCATTTTCGCGGTCAAGCAGCGAACAGGTTGCATAGGCCAGAACGCCGCCCTTCCTGACCATCGGTGCAACCCGGTCAAGGATGGCTGCCTGGGTCGCCACTGTCGCGGCCAGACTCTCCGGCGTCAGCCGCCACTTGCCCTCGGGGTCGCGCCGCCAGCTGCCCGAGCCGGAACAGGGCGCATCGACCAGCACAAGGTCATAGGGTGCGCTCGCCTCGGGCCGCTCGGTCAGGGTCACCTTCACCCCGGCCCGCCTCGCCCGCTCCGGCAGGTCGTTCATTCGCTTGGGGTTCGCGTCATGGGCATGAAGCTGCAGCTTCGCCCGTGCTGGCATCGCCAGTGTCTTGCCGCCGCCTCCTGCGCAATGGTCCAGCACCATCATGCCGTCTGCCAGCGGCAGCGCCTCGACCACGGCCTGCGAGGAGGCATCCTGCAATTCGACCAGTCCGGAGAGATAGGCCTGCGAGGTCTGCAGCTTCCGCGCGTTCTCTCGCACCTCCAGCGCGGAGGCGGCCAGCGGATGCGGTGTCGCGGCGATTCCATCACCTGCCAGCGCCGCAATCGCGCCCGCGGCGTCGGTCTTGCCCGTATTCACCCGCAGGAAAACCGGCGCCCGCAGCCTCGACGCCTCGGCCACGGCGGCAAGGTCCGGCCCGAGGCTGGCACCAAGCTCCGGCAGCAGCCAGTCCGGCAGATCCAGCCGCTCCGCGTCATCCGGCGCGCGCCCTGCGTCCTGTGGCCCCGGCGGGGCCGGAGCGTGCCCCTCGCCGGAGAAGAGCGCCTCCTGCGCTGTCGCCCGGCAAAGGCCCAGAACCAGCCCGCGACCCGTCAGCCCGCCGCCAAGTGCCGCCGCAGAGCGCCGCCGCCGCAATGCGTCGAACACGAGGTCGCGCACCGCCGCCCGGTCGCCCGATCCGGCAAAGCGGCTGGCCCTGCCCCAGTTGGTCAGCGCCTTTTCGGCAGGCTCGCCCGCCAGTACCCGGTCCAGCACCGAAATCGCCGCCGCCAGACGTGCCCCCGGGGTCATCCTTCTTCAGCCGATCCGGTAGTTCGGGCTCTCGCGCGTGATCTGCACGTCATGGACATGGCTTTCCTTGAGCCCCGCCCCCGTGATCCGCACGAACTGGCACTGCGTCCGCATCTCCGCCACGGTCGCGCAGCCGGTGTAGCCCATCGCCGCGCGAAGGCCGCCGACCATCTGGTGAATGACCGCCGCCGCCGTGCCCTTGTAGGGCACCTGCCCCTCGATCCCTTCCGGCACCAGCTTGTCACTGGCGGCGTCCTTCTGGAAATAGCGGTCCGCCGAGCCGCGCGCCATGGCGCCCAGCGACCCCATGCCCCGGTAGGCCTTGAACGAGCGACCCTGCCACAGGATCACCTCGCCGGGGCTCTCATCCGTCCCGGCAATCGCAGAACCGACCATCGCGCAGGAGGCCCCGGCGGCAATCGCCTTGGCGAAATCGCCCGAATACTTGATCCCGCCATCCGCGATCACCGGGATATCCCCGGCGGCGCGGCCTGCATCCATGATTGCCGTCAGCTGCGGCACGCCCACACCGGCGACGATGCGCGTCGTGCAGATCGAGCCCGGCCCGATCCCCACCTTGACCGCATCCGCCCCGGCCCCGATCAGCGCCCGCGTCGCCTCGGCGGTGGCCACGTTGCCCGCCACCACCTGCACACGATTGCTCAGCTTCTTGATCCGCTCCACTGCCCGGGCCACACCTTCGGAATGGCCATGCGCGGTGTCGATCACCACAAGATCCACGCCGGCGTCGATCAGGGCCTGCGACCGGTCGAACCCGGCGTCCCCTACGGTCGAGGCCGCCGCGACGCGCAGACGCCCCATGTCGTCCTTGCAGGCATGGGGGTTCAGGACCGACTTTTCGGTGTCCTTGAGGGTCAGGAGCCCGGTCAGCTTGCCCGCCCCGTCCGTCACCAGCAGCTTCTCGATCCGCCGCGCCTTCATCAGCGAGATCGCCTCGGCCCGGTCCACCGGCTCTTTCAGGACCGCCAGATTTTCCGAGGTCATCATCACCCGTACCGGCGTCTTGTCATCGCTGGCAAAGCGCATGTCGCGGTTGGTCACGATGCCCAACACCCGGCCCACCGCATCCACTACCGGGAAACCGGTGATGGAGTACCGCTCCATCAGCGCCTTGGCATCGGCGAGGGTCTGGTCGGGCGTCAAGGTGATCGGCTGGTAGACCACGCCGCTTTCGAACCGCTTCACCCGGCTGACTTCCCGCGCCTGCGCCTCGGGGTCGAGGTTGCGGTGGATCACCCCGATCCCGCCCGCCTGCGCCATGGCAATCGCCATCCGGCCCTCGGTCACCGTGTCCATCGCGCTGGAGAGCAGCGGGATGTTCATCCGGATCGCCTTGGTCACAAAGGTCGAGGTGTCGGCATCCGACGGCAGGACGCTCGATGCCGCAGGCACCAGAAGCACGTCGTCAAAGGTGAGAGCCTCACGAATCTCCATGGGTTTTCCCTCCGGGAGCAAGCATCGTTTGGCGGTTCCCCATTTCACGCGCCGCGACCGGGCGCAAGGGCAAATCTGGGCAAATCCGCCCCTTGCGGCGGCCGGGTTCCCATGCAGATTACATCTGAACGAAAGGGAAGCCCATGCGCGTCGCCATTGTCGAGAACACCCGGTTCACCCATCACGGCCAGGTCGGCGTCGCGCTGCACGAACAGGCCGCACTGATCGACATCTACAAGCCCTGGTCCGGCCAGCCGCTGCCGCAGACGGTCGATGCGGATGCCCTCGTCGTCTTTGGTGGCGAGCAGGCGGCGACGGACGACCACAGCCACCCCTATCTGCCCGACCTCGCCCGCCTGATGGCCGATTATACCGCGATGGACCGCCCGGTCCTTGGGATCTGCCTTGGTTCGCAGCTTCTGGCCCGTGCCTTCGGCGGGGCGAACCATCTTGGCATCGCACCCGAATTCGGCTGGGTCGATGTCAGCCTGACCGATGAGGGCCGCAAGGATCCCATCCTCTCCGCCGTCCCCGGGACATTCCCGATCTTCCAATGGCATTCCGACACCTTCACCCTGCCCGAAGGTGCGGTTCGTCTTGCGCAAAGCCCGACGGCGCAGAACCAGGCCTTTCGCATCGGTCGCGCCACCTATGGCACCCAGTTCCATTTCGAGGCGAGCCGCAACGTGGTGCAGGATTGGTCGAAGACCTTTCCGGACATTGTCGAGCGGATGTTGCCCGGCTGGTCCGCCGACCTGCCGCGGCTTGCCGCGACTCGCGGTCAGGAGGCCGACGCCCACGGTCTCGCCCTCGCCCGTGCCTGGGTTGGTCTGATCTGACCAAAGGGGCAGCGGCCCCGGACTAGGGCACGTACCCAATAGGGGATTCCTGTTTGGGCGAAGGCGTGATTCACTCTTGTCGTGAGGCGGGAGGGAAAGATGGC
>JAFLCY010000041.1 GCA_017303485.1 Rhodobacterales bacterium | reverse complement strand
GCACGGTCAGCAGGGCAGGGCAGATCGCGGTGGCATCGCGCAAGGGCTGGCCCGGGGCAAGGCCCGCGGCCTCCGCCTCCATGGACAGCGACACCAGCACCTGCGCGCCGTTCCGGTCGCCCACCACCGCCAGCGGCCCCGGCAGCGCATCCGCCCGCCGCCGCGCGACCCGTTCTGCCGCCAGCCGCGGAAACCACAGCGACAGGATGCGACGACCTGCCATCACCGACTCATATGTTCCCTTTATGTTCCTGTCTTGCCACCGCGCCGCGATCCTGTCGAGTCCCGCACCATCGCAGATGACAAGTGCGTGAGGGCACAGTCCCGCAACTATCGCGACGGAAGGTCACGCCTATAGTGGACCGTTCAAGCCAACGAGGGAGCCAGAAGATGACGTTTGCCAAAGCCTTGATGATCGGCACGGTCCTGATTGCGGGTGCCGCCAGCGCCCAGGAGGAACGCACCGACCCCAATTCCATCGCGCGTGGGGAGTTGATGGAGACCATCGGCAAGAACATCGGGATCATCGGCGACATGGCTGGCGGGAAGACCGCCTATGACGCCGCCGCCGCCGAAGGCGCCAAGGCCGCGCTGGTCGAGGCAGCCGGCAAGATCGAGGCCACCTTCATGGACCAGGGCGGCGCCGATCCGGCCTCGGAAGCCAAGCCGGAAATCTGGGCAAACTGGGACGATTTCCTGGTGAAGGCCAAGGCCGCAGGCGACGCGGCAGGCGCGCTGGATGTCGCCTCGGTCGACACGATCAAGGCCGGGATGGGCGCGCTGGGCGGGGCCTGCAAGGACTGCCACACCACCTATCGAGTCACGAAGCAGTGACACCGGCGACAGCCTTCTGACGCAAAAGGCCCCGGTCGTTGCACCGGGGCCTTTTCATGTCCTAGCCGCACCAGACGCCGCTGATCTTGTCCCCGGCGTCGATGTCGATGTTCAGCCGGCTGGTGCTGTAGTCCTCGGTTACCGCCATGCCGGGCGTGATGACCCTTGTGCCCGCGGGCAAGGTCATGGCGGCAAGGATCGCGCGGTCCTTGCCCACCAGATCCTGCATCCCCGCGGCGCCGCAGGCATCAGGGTCCGGCGCACCCGCCGCCACGCAGCCGCCAACGGCCAGCACCACGGCCAATCCTGCGAGATACGAACGCTCAGCCACAGGTCACCCGCTCGATCACGTCGCGGCGGTCCAGCCAGAAGTTCAGCCGCGTCGCGCTATAGTCCATCGTCACCGCCATGCCGTGCTGGATCACCCGCACGTCCTGGCTGAAGCGCATCCCGTCCAGCACCACGCCCGGCCTGCCGACGAGATACTGCAACTCGCTGGCACGGCAGGCGTCCGGGCCGGGATCGACCGGCGGCATCGGCATCGGTTCGACGCAGGCCGAAAGCAGCAGCGTCGCGGTGAGAAGAAGGCCGGAAGCATGTCTCATCTGTCGTTTCCTGAATTGCTTTCCCCCGCAGTTTGGCACAGCCTTGCGCAAACCATAAGGGAGGAATACCAGATGCGCACCCGTGCCGCCGTAGCCGTCGCCGCCGGAAGACCGTTGGAAATCATGGAGGTGAACCTCGCCGACCCCAAGGAAGGCGAGGTCCTGATCGAGATCAAGGCCACCGGCATCTGCCACACCGACGAATTCACTCTGTCGGGGGCTGACCCGGAAGGCATATTCCCCTCGATCCTCGGCCATGAAGGCGCGGGCGTGGTGGTCAAGTGCGGCCCCGGCGTCAAGACGCTGAAGCCGGGCGATCATGTGATCCCGCTCTACACGCCCGAGTGCCGGGAATGCCCTTCGTGCCTCAGCCGCAAGACCAACCTTTGCACCGCGATCCGCGACACCCAAGGAAAAGGGCTGATGCCCGACGGGACGACGCGGTTCTCGATGCTCGATGGCACGCCGATCTATCACTACATGGGCTGCTCGACCTTCGCCAACCACACCGTCCTGCCGGAGATCGCGCTGGCAAAGGTCCGCGACGACGCGCCCTTCGACAAGATCTGCTACATCGGCTGCGGCGTGACCACCGGGGTGGGGGCCGTCCTGAACACCGCCAAGGTCGAACAGGGCGCCACCGCCGCCGTCTTCGGTCTGGGCGGCATCGGCCTCAACGTGATCCAGGGCCTTAAACTCGCGGGCGCGGACAAGATCATCGGCGTCGACATCAACGACGACAAGGAGGAGTGGGGCCGCAAGTTCGGCATGACCCATTTCGTCAACCCGACCAAGATCGAGGGCGACGTGGTCCAGCACATCGTCGGCATGACCAGGACGCCCTTCGACAAGATCGGCGGGGTGGACTACTCGTTCGACTGCACCGGGAACGTCAAGGTGATGCGGGCGGCGCTGGAATGCACCCACCGCGGCTGGGGCCAGTCGATCGTGATCGGCGTCGCCCCGGCGGGCGCCACGATCGAGACGCGGCCCTTCCAGCTGGTCACCGGCCGGGTCTGGAAAGGCACCGCCTTCGGCGGCGCGCGCGGCCGCACGGATGTGCCGAAGATCGTCGACTGGTACATGGACGGCAAGATCGAGATCGACTCGATGATCACCCATATCCTCAAGCTCGAAGACATCAACAAGGGCTTCGACCTGATGCATGCGGGCAAGTCTATCCGGGCCGTGGTGGTGTACTGAAGCTCCAAGATCGCCGTCTCCGATCCTGACAGGGTTCGCGTCGATCCGACAGCGTGCAGGGATGAAACGTCAGGTTTGCGTCTGAATCGCTGACTTGTCCTTCGCCGCCGCCGATGGAAGAATCGCCCGGAACCGAAAACAGAGATGGAGACGGCGATGATGCGACATGGCCTGACGGTCGCGGCGGCGCTGATGTGCGGGCAATCCGCGCTGGCGCAAGAGAGTGGTGATGCGAGCCTGCGCGCGGCCTTGACGGTTCTGCCTGCCGAGGTATTCGCTCCGACGCACAGCGACCTGACCAGCTTTCTCGACCTTTCCCTGCTGGCAGAGCTTCACAGCGGGCGGCTTGATCGCCCGGCCTTTCAGCGCGGTCAGGCGGTCTCGGGCCTGCGGCCGGTCGATGCCCTGGCCATGGCCGGGCCGGAGGAGTGGAGCATGGCGGCGGGCACCGACATCGCCAATCTGCGCTTCGTCGCCGGCTATGGCCAGCCCCCGAACCAGGTTGCGATCTGGGGCTTTTCGGATGAGGCCGCCGCCTCTGACGCCTTCGCCGGGCTGACCGAACGCGGCTTCTCGCCCTTTGGCACGCTGCCCGGCGTTGTCGCCAATGGCGAACCCGGCCAGATGGACATGTCCGCCCGCAACCCTGCCGATCCCTGGCGCGGCATGTTGGGCAAGAGTTCTTTCGTGACCCAGCGCGGGGCAATCTTCCTGCATGCGGACCTTCCCGACGCTTTTGCTCCGATCCTGGGGGCAGCCTCCTCGGCAGAGGCTTCCCCCACGGGAGCGGCCCTTCTGGCGGGACTTGAGGCGCAAGAGGGCGTCACGGTGCAGGCGATGCTTTTCGGCCCTTCCCTGGGGCTGCACAGCGGCATCGACCCTTCCGTCCTGATGACCGCAACCCCCGACAAGGCCATCGCCGCCATCGAAGAGGCGATGACCGCCCCGGTTCCCGGCGTGCCGCTCTATTCCGGCGCGATCCTGGCCGACCTGCAAGGGGCAGGGGGGCCGGTGATGGTTCTGGCCCTGGCCTACAGCGATTGCGCGACCGCCGAAGCGGCGGCAGCGCAGGCGGCGGCTCTCTGGTCTGAAAGCGCCCCCGACATTGGCGCAGCCGTACCGTCGCATGTCGACGCAGGTGCGTCGGGCTGCGCCGCAGTGATCAGTGTCGCGGGCGACGGTGAGGTCAACGCCCCCTTTGACCGCGCCGTCCGCGGGATATTCCAACGCGACCTTTTGCCAATCCGCGTCAGCATGGAATAGGGCCGGAATTCACCCTCCGGCACTTCCCCGGTCGCACCGCCCTTGCAACCCTCCGCCCGCTCGCCCACGCTGCCGCAATCAACGAAAGGGGCCTCCATGCACACCACGCTTCTCGACGATACCCGCGCACAAAAGGACGATGGTCCGCGCGGCGCGATCGACCAGCTGTTCTTCCGGTCCCGCAGCGTCATCATCACCGGCGAGATCAACGACAAGGTCGCCGCCCGCGCCGTGACCCACCTTCTCGCCCTGGCCGAGGAGAGCGACGATCCGATCAACCTCTACATATCCTCGCCCGGCGGGCATGTGGAATCGGGGGACATGGTGCATGACGTCATCGGCTTCATCCGCCCGCGCGTCCGCACCATCGGCTCGGGCTGGGTCTCCAGCGCGGGCGCCCTGATCTTCGTCGGCGTCCCGGTTGAAGACCGCTACTGCCTGCCGAACACCCGCTTTCTTTTGCACCAGCCCTCGGGCGGGATCGGCGGCACCGCCAGCGACATGGCGATCCAGGCCCGCCAGATCGAAATCATGCGGGACAGGTTCCACAGGCTGTTCGCAAAGGCCACCGGCCAGACGCCCGAGCGCATTGCCACCGACACCGCCCGAGACTTCTGGCTGACCACCTCCGAGGCGCTGGACTATGGCCTTGTCGGTCAGGTCATCACCTCGGTCGACGCCCTGATATGACGAAGGGCGGGCCGGAAGCGGCCCGCATATCCCATGTCCTCCACCCCCGCCCTCCGCGCCCTTGCCGCCCTCGGGATCGAGGTCACGCTGCATCCCTATGCCTATGACCCCAAGGCCGAGGCGACAGGGCTTCAGGCGGCGCAGGCACTGGGGATCGACCCCGGCGTGATGCTGAAGACCCTGATGGTCGAGGTTGACGGCAAGCCCGCCTGCTGTGTCATCCCCTCGGACCGCCAGCTTTCCATGAAGAAGGTGGCCGCAGCCTTTGGCGGCAAGTCCGCCGCGATGATGCCGGTGCCCAAGGCCGAAAAGCTGACCGGCTACCATGTCGGCGGCATCTCGCCCTTTGGCCAGAAGCGCGCGGTCCCGATGGCCATCGAGGCCAACGCCTGCGAAGCGCCCCGGGTCTGGATCAACGCCGGACAACGCGGGCTCCTGCTCTCGATTGCGCCAGCGGATGCGCTCGCCGCGCTTGGGGCGGTAGCCCTGCCGTTGGTCGCCTGACGCTTTCCGCTTTCCCCGCCGTTCCGGTTCGGCGACAAAGGGGCAACCCGGAGACGCCCATGCCCGACCCCCGCACCCCCCGCCTTGCCGTCCTGATCGACGCCGACAACATCCCCGCCCGCCATATCGAGGTGGTGCTGGACGAGATCGCGGGCCTTGGCGAGCCGTCAGTCCGGCGTGTCTATGGCGACTGGTCCAGTTCGGCACTGGCGCAGTGGAAGGAAAAGGCCCGCAGCCTGGGCCTTGTGATGCACCAGCAATCCGCCAACACCAAGGGCAAGAACGCCTCCGACATCGGCCTTGTCATCGACGCGATGGACATCCTGCATCTGGGCAAGGTCGACGGTTTCGTCCTCGTCTCGTCCGACAGCGATTTCACCCGGCTGGCCAGCCGCATCCGCGAGGACGGGTTGCAGGTGATCGGCGTCGGCGAACGGAAGACACCGGAATCCCTGCGCAACGTCTGCAACCGCTTCATCTTCCTGGAAAACCTGACCACCGCCCCGGAACCGGCGGCAGATGCCCCGACGCCCGCGAAACCCGCCAAGGCCGAGAAGGACCCGCCGTCGAAAGCCATTCCGCTGATCCTTGCCGCGATGAAGAAGATCGGGATCGAGGAGGATGCCTATTCCCTCGGCCAGCTGGGCAACGTCCTTGTGCAGCTTTACCCCGACTTCGACAGCCGCAGCTATGGCAGCGCGAAGCTCTCGGACCTGCTGAAGCGCACCGGCCGCTTTGACGTGACCAAGGGCGAGGGCAACCGCCTGATGGTCCGCGACAAGGCGTAGACGCTAGAAGATCGTCGCCAGCCAGTCGGCGAAGGCGTCCACCGCCGGGCGGCGCGGGCCGCGCGGCAGCACGGCGGCATAGGTGATGTAAGGCAGGCCGCCGATGGGCAGCCGCACCAGCCGCCCGGCCTCAAGGTCTGCCCGGCAGATGATCTCGGTCGCCAGCATCGCACCCAGCCCCTGCCGCGCGGCCGACATCTCCAGATGCGGGCTGCCGATCTGCACCGTCTTCAGCTTTTCCGGCGCGATCCCCGCCCCCAGAAGCTGCGCATGCTCCCACGGGCTTTCCGCCCCCATGACCCAGGGTATCGAGAGCGGGTCGGCCGAACCGGCCTTGAACAGCGCCGGAGCGCAGACGGCAAGCAGCGGGTTGCGCGCCAGGGGCCGGATCTCGATATCCGGCGTCTCGACCCAATCAGCGCTCCGCGCCCGGATCGCCAGATCGTAGCCATCCTTCACGAAATCGCCCAGCGTGGGGCTGGGAGACAGCGCCACCTCGACCCCGGGATGGCGGGCCCAGAACTCGGGCAGGCGCGGCATGACATGGGCCTCGGCGATGAAGGTGGTCGTGGCGACCCGCAGGACGCGCCGCGCCTCGGCCTGACGCAGCGCCGCGATCCCTTGCTCCACCGTGCCGAACCCCTCGTCCAGCGCCCGGGCGAGCTTTTCCCCGGCTTCCGTCAGCGCCACGGTCCGCCCGGCCCGCCGCACAAGCGGCTGGCCAAGCTCGGCCTCAAGCCCGCGCACCGCCTGCGTCACCGCCGCGTGGGTCACGTTCAGCAGCCGCCCGGCCTCGGCGAAACTGCCGCTGCGCGCGGTGGCGTCGAAGGCACGAAGTGCCGAGAGTGAGGGAAGCTCACGCCAGCGTGACATATAAGCTCAACTTTCGTCCCGCGGAAATTCCTGATTCGGAATATCGCACGAATTCTGGCAAAACAAAGGGGCAACCCAAATTCGGACGAAAGCCATGCACGGCGTCAACCTCGATCTTCTCCGCACCGCCCCGCGCGACCCTCATGCGCAGCACCGGGCCGAACACCTCGCCACCCTGCGCGAAGCGCGCCGTCAGCGGTGGCTGGCCTTCGCGGCACGAATGACCGAAGCGCTCCGTCGCGCAGGCCACGCGATGGCCCCCGGTCTCTCGGCCCGGGACGCTCGTCGATAACTTCGTCACTCCTCGCTGCGGGTGAGCCCCGCGACGAGAAGTCGAAGACGCACGAGGAGCCGCGGGCTACTCCACCTCGACCGTGACCCAGGTCTCGAAACAGACCCCGTTCGCCAGCGCCATCACCCCGATCGTCGCCCGGCCGCCCAGTCCGCGCTCACGCCCGAAGACCTCCACGAACAGGTCGCTCAGGCCCGAGGACACCTTGTTCACCTCCTCGAACTCCGGCGTGCAGACCACGAAGTTCAGGCTGCGGACGATCCCCTTTACCCGGTCCAGCGACCCCACCGCCTGCCGGATGCCGCCCAGCACGTTCAGCCCGGTCCGCCGCGCCGCCTGATAGCCCTCGTCCACCGTCACATCCGCGCCCAGCCGGCCCTTGTGGGTGATCGTGGTCCCGGCCTGCGCCACATGGCCAGAGAGGAACAGCAGGCTGCCCACCCGGTGAAACGGCTTCATGGTACCGTAGTCGGCGCCGTAATAGCCGTCGCGGTCAAAGTCGGGGATGTCGAGGCCCATCTCGATGGCCAGTCGTTCCGGTGATGTCATGTCGGTCTCCTTCCCCGTCAACCTGCCCGGCGTTCCGATTCGCCGCCATGGTTAATCGGAGTCCGTGCATACGGGCGTATGAACGGGTTGTAGACGCGATGCAGACGGAAGGAAGACGCCGAAATCGCCGGTGATCCGGCCGATTAATCCTGCGTCCACAACGGGTTGCAGCGCCCCGTGCGCCATTGAACCGCCGCTCTCTCGAAATCCGCATTAGTTTCCGGCCAACCGCTGCCTACCTTGGGGTCAAAGGAGCATCCCATGACCCCCATATCCCTCGGCCTCGATACATTCGGCGACGTCTCGACCGGCCCTGACGGCCAGCCGCAACCCATGGACAAGGTCCTGCGCGAAGTGCTGGACCAGGCCACGCTTGCTGACGAAATCGGAATTGATTTCATCGGCTTGGGCGAACACCACCGCCCAGACTTCGCGATTTCCTCACCGGAAGTCGTGCTGGCAGCCATCGCCGGCCGCACGCAGCGCATCAAGCTCGGCACCGCCGTCACAGTCCTGTCAACCGACGATCCCGTCCGCGTCTTCCAGCGCTTTTCGACACTGAACGCGCTGTCGAACGGCCGGGCGGAACCCATCCTCGGGCGCGGGTCGTTCACCGAAAGTTATGCGCTGTTCGGGCATGACCTGCAGGACTACGACCAGTTGTTCGAGGAACGCCTTGACCTCTTCGCCAAACTCCTGCGCGACCCCCGCGTCACCTGGTCGGGCGAAACCCGTAGCGCCTTGAAAGATCAGCCGGTTTTCCCTCAACTCGGGCAGCCGATGACGGTCTGGGTCGGCGTGGGCGGCAGCCCTGAAAGCGTGGTGCGCGTGGTCCGGCAGGACCTGCAGCTGATGCTGGCGATCATCGGCGGCGATGCCAGCCGCTTCGCGCCCTATATCGACCTCTACCAGCGCGCCGCTGCCGAGCTTGGCAAGCCGCTGCGTCCGATCGGGGTCCATTCCCCCGGCTTCGTCGCGAAAACCGACGAGGAGGCGCAGGAAAAGCTCTGGCCGCACTATGCCGACATGTTCGGTCGCATCGGTCGCGAACGCGGCTGGCCGCCGGTGACGAAGGACCGCTACCTGTCCGAAATCCACAACGGCGCGCTTTATGTCGGCAGCCCGGAAACCGTGGCGCGGAAGATTGCGCGGACGGTGAAAATGCTGGAAATCCAGCGGTTTGACATGAAATACTCCACCGGCCCCGTTCCGCATTCCGACTTGATGGAATGTATCCGGCTTTACGGAGAGAAGGTCATCCCGATGGTGCAGGACATGCTGACCGAAAAGGCGGCGTAGGATGCGCTAAAGCGCATCATACCCCAGATGTTGTTGGCCGCGCTTGGCTGCCAGCAACATCTGGCGGTGCCGCTCACGAAACCGCGCCCGGTCGGCCCCGGAGTACTCCCCCGCGCAGGCCGGGCAGCAAACGCCGTCCTCATAGACCGGAGACGCCTGGTCCTCCGCCGTGACCGGCCTTCGGCACGCCCCGCAAGTCTTCAACCCGCCGGGCACCAGCCCATGACCGACAGACACCCTGTCGTCGAACACGAAGCACTGCCCCTGCCACAGGCTCTCCGCCTCCGGCACGTCCTCAAGGTATTTCAGGATGCCGCCCTTCAGGTGGTAGACCTGATTAACCCCTTGCCCCAGAAGGTAATTCGTGGACTTCTCGCAGCGGATGCCACCGGTGCAGAACATGGCGATCCGCTTGCCCGCGAAGCGGTCGCGGTTGTCTTGCCACCACTCGGGAAACTCGCCAAAGGCCCGGGTTCCCGGGTCCACCGCACCCCGGAAGCTGCCGATGGCGACCTCATAATCGTTCCGGGTGTCGATCACCACCGTGTCGGGGTCGCTGATCAGCGCGTTCCAGTCCGCGGCCGCCACATAGTTCCCGACGCGCGCGAGGGGGTCCACATCGGGCTGCCCCATGGTCACGATCTCGCGCTTGAGCTTCACCTTCATCCGCCCGAAAGGCATTGATTCGGCAAAGCTTTCCTTCCACTCCAGCCCCTCGCATCCCGGCAGGGCACGGATCGCCGCCAGCGCCGCGTCGATGCCTTCGCGCGGTCCGGCGATGGTGCCGTTGATCCCTTCGGGCGCCAGCAGAAGCGAGCCCTTGACCCCATGGGTCGCACAGACCTCCATCAGCCCCGGCTTCAGGGCAGCGGGGTCGGGAAAGCGGGTGAAGTGATACAAAGCGGCGACGGTCAGCATGGCCCCCTTTGCGCCCAAGTTGCCGGAATTTCAAGCGCTTCGCTTGACGCACCCCGCCCCCCACCTTACCCAAGGAGTCTGACCTTGGGGGAGGCCGCCATGAAGCCCGCAACCGAAGCGCTGATCGTGATCGACGTGCAGAACGACTTCTGCCCCGGCGGAGCCCTCGCCGTGTCGGGGGGCGACGAGATCATCAGCCGGATCAACGGCTTGATGGCCGAGTACCAGACGGTTGTGCTGACGCAGGACTGGCATCCCGCGAACCATTCCTCTTTCGCCGACAACCATCCGGGCGCCGAGCCGTTCAGCATGATTGAAATGCCCTATGGGCCGCAGGTGCTTTGGCCCGCGCATTGTGTGCAGGGCAGCGAAGGGGCGGAATTGCACTGGACGCTACGCACCGATCCGGCGCAACTGATTGTCCGCAAAGGCTTTCGCGCGGAGATCGACAGCTATTCCGCCTTCTTTGAGAACGACCATGTCACCCCCACCGGCCTTGAGGGCTATCTGCGCAGCCGGGGGGTGACCTCGGTGACGCTGGTGGGCCTTGCCACCGACTACTGCGTCGCCTTTTCTGCGCTGGATGCGGCGCGGCTCGGCTTTGCGGTAACCGTACTGGAAGGCGCGACGAGGGCCATCGACCTGAACGGCAGCCTGGACGAGGCGCGGGACAAGATGCGCGCGGCGGGCGTCGCGCTGGAGGAATAGATGGTGGATATCGCCACAAGGGTCTGGGACCACAAATGGAAGATCGACCCGATCGTGCGGTCGCTGATCGACACTGACTTCTACAAGCTGCTGATGTGTCAGTCGATTTTCCGGAACAAGCCCGACACGACGGTGGTTTTCTCGCTGATCAACCGATCGACCAAAGTGCGCCTTGCCGACCTGATCGACGAGGGGGAACTGCGCGAGCAGCTGGACCATGTCCGCACCGTTTCCTTGACCCGGGGCGAAAGCACCTGGCTGCGGGGCAATACCTTCTACGGCAAGCGGCAGATGTTCCGGCCCGATTTCATGGAATGGTTTGAGGGCCTCCGCCTGCCGGCCTACCATCTGGAAAAGCGCGACGGCCAGTTCGAGCTGACCTTCGAGGGCCGTTGGCCCGAGGTCATGCTATGGGAGATCCCGGCGCTGGCGGTGCTGATGGAGCTGCGCTCGCGCGCCGTCCTGAACGCTATGGACAAGTTCGAGCTGCAGGTGCTTTACGCCCGCGCGATGACGCGGCTGTGGGAAAAGATCGAGCGGTTGAAGACGATCGAGGGCCTGCGCATCGCCGATTTCGGCACAAGGCGGCGGCACGGCTTCCTGTGGCAGGACTGGTGCGTGCAGGCCATGCAGGAGGGGCTGGGCTCGAAGTTCACCGGCACCTCGAACTGCCGCATCGCCATGCGTCGCGACATTGAGGCCATCGGGACCAATGCCCACGAATTGCCGATGGTTTACAGCGCCCTGGCCAATTCCGACGAGGAGTTGCGTCAGGCCCCCTACCGCGTGCTGGCCGACTGGCAGGAAGAGCATGAGGGCAACCTGCGGATCATCCTGCCGGATACCTATGGCACCGAGGGTTTCCTGAAGAACGCGCCGGACTGGCTGGCGGGCTGGACTGGCATCCGCATAGATTCCGGGGATCCCGCCAAGGGGGCGGAAATCGCGATCCGCTGGTGGAAAGAGCGCGGCGAGGACCCGAGGGAGAAGCTGGTGATCTTCTCGGACGGGCTGGATGTCGACACCATCGAGACGCTCTATGCCCAGTTCAACGGTCGGGTGAGGGTGTCGTTCGGCTGGGGCACCATGCTGACGAATGACTTCCGGGGCTTGGTCGCGGGCGACGCGCTGGCGCCGTTCAGCCTGGTCTGCAAGGCGCTGTCGGCCAACGGTCGCCCGACGGTCAAGCTGTCGGACAACCCGGCCAAGGCGATGGGCCCGAAGGACGAGGTCGAGCGCTACAAGCGGGTCTTCGGCGTGGGCCAGCAGGAGGCGCAGGAGGTGCTGGTCTGAGCGGCGTCAGGTGCCGATGAACAGCTCGCCGATCCCGTAGAACACCGCTCCCATGAACGCGGCGGCGGGGATGGTGATGACCCAGGCCCAGACGATGCGCCGGGCAAGGCCCCAGCGCACGGCATGAACCCTGCGGGCGGCGCCGACTCCGACGATGGACGAGGTGATCGTGTGGGTGGTCGAGACCGGGATGCCCATGTAGGTCGCCGCGAACAGCGTCATCGCCCCGGCGGATTCGGCGGCGGCACCCTGCATGGGCGTCAGGCGGGTGATCTTCGAGCCCATCGTATGCACGATGCGCCAGCCGCCCAGCATGGTGCCGATGCCCATGATGGTGAAGCAGGACAGGACGACCCAGGCCGGGACGGTGAACTCCGAATAGTAGCCGTTGGCATAGAGAAGGACCGCGATGATCCCGGCGGTTTTCTGCGCGTCGTTCGACCCGTGGCCGATGGAGTAGAGCGCCGAGGTCAGGAGCTGCATCTTGCGGAAGAAGCCATCAGTCCGGGAAGGGTTGGCGCGGATAAAGAGCCAGCTGATCACGACGATGAGGAAGATACCCAAGACAAAGCCGGTGACCGGCGACAGGACAATGGCGACCAGCGTCTTCGACAGGCCTGCCCACTGGATTGCCGGAAATCCGGCCTTGGCCACGCCGGCGCCGATGATCCCGCCCACCAGCGCGTGCGAGGAGGACGAGGGGATTCCCAGCCGCCAGGTGATCACGTTCCAGACGATCGCCCCCATCAGCGCGCCGAAGATCACCGCGTTCGTGACCAGATCGGGGTTTATCAGCCCCTTGCCGATGGTCGAGGCGACCTTGTCCTCAAAGCCGAAATGGTGGCCGATGAAATAGGCGGAGAAGTTGAAGAACGCGGCCCAGAGGACCGCCACGAAGGGTGAAAGCACCCGGGTCGAGACGATGGTCGCGATGGAGTTCGCGGCGTCGTGCATCCCGTTCAGGAGGTCGAACAGGAAGGCGATGCCGATCAGGAAGATCAGCAGGAAGGTGACGGTTCCGGCGTCCATCTTGCGCCGCCTCAGACGTGTTCGATGACGATGTCGCTCATCACATGAGCCACGTCCTCGAAACGGTCGCAGACCTTTTCCAGCCGGTCGAACAACTCGGCTCCGACCACGAAATCGAGGGCCTGATCCTTGGGAGTGGTCTTGAACAGTTCCTTCAGGCCGGTGTCGTACATCTGGTCGGATTGCTCTTCGATCCGGCTGATCTCGCCGACCATCTGGTGCAGGCGGCTGGAATGGGTTCCGATGTTGCGCATCAGCGGCAGGGCCTCGGCCACGATGTTGGCCAGCAGGATGATCCGGTCGCCCATCGCGCGCATGTTGGGTTGGAAGGTGGCGACGTCGTAGAGCATGACGGTCTTGCCGGTCTTGTTCATCTGGTCGATGGCGTCATCCAGCGAGGTCGACAGCGCCTTGATGTCGGACCGGTCGAAAGGCGTGATGAAGCTGCTGCGGATCGCCTGCATCACCTCATAGCTGATGTGGTCGGCCTCTTCCTCCTGGGTCGACAACCGGGCGCATTTGTCCGCCGTGTCCGGGCCGCCGTCGAGGATCGCGCGCAGGGTCTGCGCCGCCTCTTGCGCCTTTCCGGCCTGGGCCTCGAACAGGTCGAAGAAATTATCCGACCGCGGCATGATGGCCTTGATGAGCTTGAACATGGCGACTCTCCGGACGTGGGACCTGCGTTCGGCGCACCGACTAGCCGTTCACAATAGCTTTAGCAATCTGTTCCGTTGCCGTCATGCGGGCCCCAGAACCTGATCCGAGACCATGACGGCCCGGGCCAGGTGGCTTTTGTGAATGGGGTCATCGGCTTGCAGCCTCGGCATGGTCCATCCGACCGAGGCGAGGGTGCGCGCCAGGGTGAAGGCCTTGACCATCGCCGCGTCACCTGTGCCGTAGCCCTCCATCAGCGCGGCGCGAATCTGGTCGTGTTCCGGATGGTAGACCGTCTGCACCAGCGCGGTGCCCAGATCGTACAGCCGGAAGCCGAAACCTGAATCGTCGAAATCGATCAGCGATACCGAACGATTATTCACCAGAACGTTCTCGCGCAGGACATCGGCATGGATCAGGCCGATGTCACCGACAAGCCTTTCGCGCAGGGCGTCGCGGGCGCGCAGAAGCGTCCGGTGCTGGTCGGGCGTGGCGGCGGGGTGGTCCCAGAAACGGCCCCAGAACGGCGTTTCGCCGACCAGGCCGTCCAGATCCCAGCGGGGTCGGGTAAATCCAGCGGGCAAATCCATCGCATCGGTCGCGCGGTGGACCTGAGCCAGCAGCGCGCCGAGGGCATGATATATCTCCAGCACCTCGGGCAGTGGCCGGGTGAAAGGCAGTTGCGCCTCGCCCAGGGCCTCGCCCTCCATCCAGGCGATGACCGAGGCGTGGCGACCATCCGGCAGCGGCACCAGCAGCGCACCGTCAAGCGCAGGCAACGCGGCCGGAACCGGCAGTCCGGCACTGGCAAGTCCGGCGCACCACCAAAGCTCGGACCTTATCGCGTCGGGCGACTGGTAGCCCGCCCGGTGCAGGCGCAGGGCGGCGCGGTCACCCGAGGGCAGGAGGCATTCGTGGACGTGGTTCTCGCGGTCGCGCAGCGTGCGGAGGACACGCGCGCCCCAGGCCCGGGCGGCCGCTTCGGCGGCGGTCATTCCTCGTCTCCGACCTTGCCGCGCAACGCCTTGACCTCACCACGCTGGGTCTTCGCCGCGATCCGGCGGCGCTGGCTGCCAAGCGTGGGCTTGGTGGCGATCCGCCGCTTCGGCGCGACAAGGGCGGTGCGGATCATCTCGACCAGGCGTTCCCGTGCAATCTCGCGGTTGCGGGCCTGGCTGCGGGTGTCATCGACCTGGATCACGATGGCGCCTTCCGTCGTCCAACGCCGCCCGGCCAGTCTTTTCAACCTTGCCTTCACCCCGGGCGCCAGATGTGGCGAGCGTTCCGCCTCGAACCGCAATTCGACGGCGGTCGAGACCTTGTTGACATTCTGCCCGCCAGGACCGGAAGCCCGCATGAAGCTTTCGGACAGTTCCCATTCGGCGATGGCAAGGGTTTCGGTGACGTGCAGCATGGCGCGGTTATGGCCTGAGGGAGCGGGACGGGCGAGCCCAAAAAACACTTGGGGAATTCTTGGGCACCAATGGCCAAAATAGAGAAAGGGTTGCCCTCAACAGGCAACCCTTTCCGAGATCCAAGGAGATGGGCCAGTTAGGGCATCCAAATCCAATCGGTAGTTTATTTTCCAGGGGCTGCCCTTAGAAAATACCCCTCCCGACTGTCCCGACACCTCTCTCCAATATCACTCTAGACACTGGATCACCTCCTTTCAAATGGTTGCCGATAGGGGGAGCGTGACACAGATTTTGTGTTTGTCAAAACAATTCACGCAACCCTTGTGGCAAGCCGCGCGAGTGCCAGTCGAAATGGCAACAATGCCACCACGGCAAGCAGAAGCTTCACCAACCAGTCACCAACCGCCAGCGAAACCCAGAACGGTGCTTCGGGTCCAAGGCCCAGAAGCGGGCCGGAAGCTGTGGCCCAGGAGACGTCGTTCCCCGGCTCGATGAACATGAGCAGCGCCGAGAACGCCACCGTGAAGAAGATCGCGGTATCCAGGGTGGACGACACCAGGGTCGACACCAGCGGCGCTTTCCACCAGTTGCCCTGCCGCAGCCGGTTGAAGACCGAGATGTCCAGAAGCTGGGCGCAAAGGAAGGCGAGGCCCGAGCCGAGGGCGATGCGCAAGGTGACGAGCGGTCCGAATTCGCCCACGATCCGGGTTCCGATGAAGGAACAGAGGATGCCGGTCACGAAACCCGCAAGGACAACGCGCCGGGCGGCGGCCGGACCTTCCAGACGGTTGGTCAGGTCGGTGACGAGGAAGGCGAAGGGATAGGTCAGCGCCCCCCAGGTCAGGAAGGCGCCCAGCGGATACTGGACGAGGATGTTCGAGGCGACGACGATGATCGCCATGGCGATGACGCCAGGAAGAAGGACGCGCATTTTGCTTTCCGTTTTGACAAGGTCGCGGAGACTTGGCCCCCACCATGAGGGCGAAGGCGGCCTATACCCGCGTCACCGTCCTGTCAATCCGCTGCCAGCACGCCTTTGCACTGCTTCGGCAGGTCGGCCATGGTGAATTCGCGCGGGCCCTTCTTTCTTGGCGGATCGTCTTCCTTGGGCTTGTTCGGGTCGGCTTTCGGCGGGTTCAGGTAATCGGTCACCCACCAGGTCAGCGTCTCGTCACAGCCATCGCCGCCCTTCGACAACTCGGCCACCGTAGGCGTCTGCGTCTCGCACAGCCGCGCGCCCTTGGGGCATTTCAGGCGGACGTGGAAATGCGTGTCATGGCCCGCGACCGGGCGGATTTTCTGCAACCACTTCTTGTCGCGGGCCTTGGCCGTCTTGCACATCTCAAGCTTCACCGCCGCCGCCACGAAGATGCGGTCGACGCGGGGGTCGAGGGCGGCCTGCTTCAGCAACTCGCGATGGACCTTGGTCCAGTTCCCGGTCACCGAACGCTGATCGGCCGACCGTACCGGGATCGAGCTGATCTTCTCACGCTCGGCCTCGCTCAGGTTCAGGCTGCGCGGGGGCAGCATCCAGATATCGGCATCGAGCCCGATCTGGTGGCTGGCATGGCCCGAGGTCATCGGCCCGCCACGGGGCTGGCTGATGTCGCCGATGTAAAGGCCCTTGCCAAAGCCGATGTCGCGCGCGGTGGCCGACAGGTCCATCAGGAACTGGATCATCGCCGGCTGACCGAAATTGCGATGGCGCGACAGGCGCATCGCCTGCCAGGTCGGCCCGGTCTCGGGCAGTTCCACAAGTCCCGCCGCGCAGCCCTTGGCGTAGCTGCCGATCGGCATGGAGTCCTGGTTCGACGGCATCGCCATCGCGCCGAACAGCTTGTTGGCCAGCTTTTCGGCCTGTGCCGGGGCGGCAAGGCAAAGGGACAGAAGGAAAACGCGGGTCAATGTCATGCGGGCAACTCTCCTTTCGGATTGACCCAGACCAGAAGGACAAGGCCGATCAGGAACAACAGGATGATGGGCGAAATCCCCAGCCGGGCGCTGCCGGTCGCGGCGGTGGCGGCGGTGATCAGCGCCGGGGCGACGAAGCTGGTGACCTTGCCGGACAGCGCGAAAAGCCCGAAGGCCTCGGTCGCGCGGTCGGGGGTGGTATGGCGCAGCACCATGGTGCGGCTCGCGGCCTGCAACGGCCCGCCAGCAGCACCGATGAGGCCGCCGCAGATGTAGAAGATCAGGTCGGGGGTCGAGGACGCCTCGTCCAGCGGCATGCCCCAGAGCTGCTCGCGGTCCATGCCGACGATGACGACACAGACAACGAGAAGAACCAGCAGGCAGCCGACGATCACCGGCTTCGGCCCGAAGCGCGCGTCCAGCCGCCCGCCGACCCAGCTGGCAACCATCGCCGTCACCCCGCCGAGGATGCCGAAGACGCCGATCTGCGTGATCGACCAGCCCAGCACGTTCGAGGCATAGACCCCGCCGAACGCGTAGATCCCGGTCAGCGCGTCGGAATAGGTGAGCGCCGAGCCGAGGAAAGCCGAAAGGCTGCGCCGGTAGCGCAGGCTGAGGATCGTTTCCTTCAGGCTGGCCAGCGCCCGCCCGATGTGCAGCGACCCCGCCCCGCCCTTGGGTTCCCGCACCCAGAGCGCAAAGGGCACCATGAAAATCACGAACCAGATCGCGGCGAAGGGTCCGACAAAGCGCGTGCCCTCGCGCGCCTCGGTGTCGAGGCCGAAGATCGGGTCGATCCCGATCAGGGTCTTTCCGGTGTCGGCATTGTCGGCAAAAAGCGCCAGCATGATGAAGAGGGCGACCAGCCCGCCCAGATAGCCGAAGGCGAAGCCCGAGCCCGAGATCCGGCCGATGTCGTCGCCTTCCGCCAGTGAGGGCATCAGCGCGTTGGTGAAGATCGTGGCGAATTCCATCCCGATCAGCCCGATCCCGAACAGGATCGCCCCCCGGCGCAGCATGTCAAGCTCAGCCCCGGGGGCGACATACCACAGGCTGAAGGCCCCGATGACGTAGAGGGTGGAAAAGAGCCAAACCCAGATCAACCTGCGCCCGGTGCCCTGTGCGACGGCCCCCAGGACCGGGGCCAGACAGGCGATGATCAGCGAGAAACAGGCATACCAAAAGCCCCAGAGGCTTTGCGCCGCGGCCTTCGCGGCCTCTTCGTCAATGCCGGTGCCCATATAGTAGCCCCGGGCGACCTCGGCGAAATAGGGACCGAAGATGAAGGTGAGGAGCAGCGTGTTGTAGGGTTGGCTGGCCCAGTCGAAGAAGAACCAGCCCCAGATTCGCTGCCGCGCGCTCGCCATGCCTGCCCCCTGTTTTTTACGCGAAGTGAACCCGGAAACGCAGGGCGGCGCAAGAGAAGGCTAAAGGGCCTGCCGACCCCCGCCGATCAGGCCAGTCGCTCGGGGGGCCAGGGGCGTGTCGCCTCGGCGGCGATCCAGGCCTTGACCCAGTCGGGCAGGTCGGGGCTGACCGTCGAGACCCCCGCCACTTTCGCCAGTTCTGTCGGTGGCACGATGCCCTGTTTCCCGACGATGGCCGAGCGGATCAGCGCCTGCGAGGCGCAGTCCTCGCCCATCCACATCGACTGCTCCATGTAGAGGAAGCGATCATCCCAGCCGAGACAGCGGCTGTAGGTGGTCAGGCGCGAGAACATCGTCACCCGCTTCCGGTAGCGCACCGAGGACCCCGCCACCGTCATTCCCCAGCCCTTCGACTTGAGGATGTAATGAATGCCAGTCCGCGCGCCCAAGGGCAGGCGGCCAAGGTCGTAAAGCGTCAGCGTGCGGCCGTTGTTCAGCTCGACCCAGGGGTCGAGGTCCCAGGGCCAGCAGAGGTGATGGCTGACATGGGTGTCGAAGAGGCCTAGCGGCGGCATCTGGCGGGCACGCGCCATCTCTTTGAACATGCGCAGGAAAGGGTACATCGCGAGCCTCCGGTTTCCCGCCGAAGTGACCCGTCGTTCACCCTTCGTCAAGCAGAACGCTGCGGAAGCCATTGCCCTTGGCCGCCCCTGCCGCTACCTGTGACGAAACTCAGACGGAGTGCCCGATGACCTCGCTCTACCAGATCCTGATGCTGATCCTGCAGATCGCGCAGTTCCTGATCCTTGCCCAGGTCATCATGAGCTGGCTGGTCAACTTCCAGGTGCTGAACCTCCGGCAACCGCTTGTCGCGCAGGTCTGGGACGGGCTGAACCGGCTGCTGGAGCCGGTCTACGCCCCGGTGCGCCGCGTCCTGCCGCCGATGGGCGGGCTCGACCTTGCGCCGCTGGTGGTGCTGATCGCGATCTACGCCCTGCAGATCGTCCTGCGGAACAACATCGCCGCCTTCCTCTGAGCGCTACGTGGACGGCGCTTCCCGGCTTCTGCATTCAGTCTTCGGCTTCCCGGACTTCCGCCCCGGTCAGGCCGAGATCGTGCAATCGGTGCTGGAAGGGCGCAATACACTGGCCATCATGCCGACCGGCGGCGGCAAGTCGCTGTGCTTCCAGCTTCCGGCCCTGTGCCGCGACGGGGTGACGGTCGTCATCTCGCCGCTGATCGCCCTGATGCGCGACCAGGTCCGCGCCCTGCGCGCGGCGGGGGTCGAGGCCGGGGCGCTGACCTCGGGCAATACCGAGGAAGAGACGGAAGAGGTCTTCCGTGCCATCGACGAGGGGCGGCTGAAGCTTCTCTACATGGCGCCGGAACGGCTGGCCTCGGGCGGGGCGCTGGCGCTGCTCAGGCGGGCGAAGTGCAGCCTGATCGCCGTGGACGAGGCGCATTGCGTCAGCCAGTGGGGCCACGACTTCCGCCCGGACTATCTGCGGATCGGAGAGCTTCGGCGGTCGCTGCGGGTGCCTTTGGCGGCCTTCACCGCCACGGCGGATGAGGAAACCCGGGCCGAGATCGTCACCCGGCTTTTTGACGGCGAGGCCCCCGTCACCTTCCTCCGCGGCTTCGACCGGCCGAACATCCATCTGGCCTTCGCCGTCAAGGACAAGCCGCGCGAGCAGGTCCTGCGCTTTGCCGCCGCCCGCCGGGGGCAGTCCGGCATCGTCTACTGCGCGACGCGGGCGAAGACCGAAACCCTCGCCCAGGCACTGCGCGAAGCGCGGCATGAGGCGGTGGCCTATCACGGCGGCATGGAGGCCGACGAACGCCGCCGGGTCGAAACCCGCTTCCAGCGCGAGGACGGGCTGATCGTGGTGGCGACCATCGCCTTCGGGATGGGGATCGACAAACCGGACATCCGCTGGGTCGCCCATGCCGACCTGCCGAAGTCGATCGAGGCCTACTATCAGGAGATTGGCCGCGCCGGACGCGATGGCTCGCCCGCCGAGACGATGACTTTGTACGGCCCCGACGACATCCGCCTGCGTCGGTCTCAGATCGACGAAGGCGCCGCCCCGCCTGACCGCAAGGCTGCCGACCATGCCCGTCTGAACGCGCTTCTGGGTCTGGCCGAGGCTTTGGGCTGCCGGCGACAAGTGCTGCTCGGCTACTTCGGCGAGGCGGCGGAGCCCTGCGGCAACTGCGATCTCTGCGACCGCCCTGCGCTGCTGTTCGATGCGACCGAGGCGGTGCGGAAGGCCCTGTCGGCGATCCTGCGCACCGGGGAGTGGTTCGGGGCCGGGCATCTGATCGACATCCTGACCGGCAGCGCAACCCAGAAGGTGCGCGAGCGGGGGCATGACCAGCTTCCGACCTTCGCGGTGGGGCGCGAATTGTCGAAACCGGCCTGGGGGGCCGTCTTCCGGCAGATGATGGGCCGCGACCTCGTCCGTCCCGACCCCGAGCGGCATGGCGCGCTCAGGATGACCGAGGCGGCGCGTCCGGTCCTGCGGGGCGAGGCGACGGTGACGCTGCGCCGGGATACGGTGGCGGCGGCGGGGGAGCGGGAGCCGGTGGTCCGCGCGCAAGTTGCCGAAGAGGATGCCGGGTTGCTCGCGCTGCTGAAAGCGCGGCGCCGGGCGCTGGCAGAGGCGCAGAACGTGCCGGCCTACGTGGTCTTTCCCGACAAGACGCTGATCGAGATGGCGGAGCGGAAGCCGGCCACCCTCGACCAGATGGCGGGGATCACCGGGGTCGGCGCGCGGAAACTGGAAAGCTATGGGGCCGCCTTCCTGGAGGTCATCGCCGGGACGGCGGAGGCGCTGCATCCGGCCCGCATGAGGCTGGTGGGGCGGCCGGAAGGGGCGCTGTTCGACCGGCTGGCAGAGGTGCAACTGGTGTTGGCGCGGGGTGAGGACGGGACGGGGAAATATCTGTCCTGCACTCATTCGACATTGCGGGTGATCGCCGAGCGACGGCCCTCGACGCTGGGAGAGCTGCAGGCAATCCAGGGGATGGGGGAGCAGAAGGTCGAGCGGTTCGGAGAAGCGTTCCTGGCGATCCTGCGCGAGGGCTGATCGGCGCTGGCCGCGTCGGGGGAGGCTTCCGCACCTACTGAAATCAGTGATCTGCCCGTGGCCAGACAGAACTCGAAAACCATCTCCCGCCGTGGCAGGCTGTGCGGCGTCCGTGACATCGAGCGCGTTCCGCGCAAGCCTTTGCTCTCGCCTCTGCGCGCGAAGGGCGCGCAACCGGCTCGGTCGGCGGGGGTTTCACACCCCCGCACCCCCGTGGAGTATTTGCGAAAAGAGCAGGGTGCGGGGCCGGAGGTGAAAGCCAGGCCGGGATCAGGCCCGGACGTCGGGGTCATCCGAGCGTCCCCGGGTGGCGGCGCCGGTCCGGTGTCCGGATGTCCCGGAGGCGTCAGGCGGCGACGCCGCCCAGGCGGACCGCGACCGGGGCGCGTGCCTCGCGCGGGCAATGTTCCGCAAGCGCGGCCTCGATGGCGGTCTTGCGCAGGGGTTTCGTGAGATAGCGGTCGATCCCGGCGGCAAGGATCGCCTCGGCGTCGCCATCCATCGCATGTGCGGTCAGCGCCACGATCGGCACCTGCGACCCCAGCGCCCGGATGGCGCGGGCGGCTTCCTTGCCGTCCATCTCGGGCATCGAGATGTCCATGAAGATCAGGTCGGGCTGGAAGGTCTGGAACATCTCGACCGCGATGCGGCCGTTGTCGGCGAAGACAAGGTCAATGTCCATGTCGCGCACCATCTTCTGGAAGACGAGCTGGTTGGTGCGGTTGTCCTCGGCGGCCAGCACCCGCATCCGGCGCAGGTCGGTGGCGGGGCCGGCAGCGTCGGGCTGCGTTCCGATGGCAGCGGCGGGGGCGGTCAGGCCCTGCAGGTGGCGGTAGAGGTCAGAGCGCAGGACCGGCTTTTGCAGGATGGCGGCAAAGTCATGCGCATGGTTGCCAAGACCGGTGGGGTTCGAGGACAGGAGCATCACCGGCAGCGTGTGCCCTGCGACACGGATCAGGTCGAGAAGCTGCACCCCGTCCATCTCCGGCATCGCGTGGTCGGTCAGCGCCACGTCATAACCGGCATCGGTGGCCAGATGCTCCAGCACCTCGGCACCGGAGCGGCAGAGCGTGACCTCGATCCCGCAAGGGGCAAGCTGGCGTTCCAGGATCGTGCGGTTGATGAACTGGTCGTCCACCGCGAGGACGCGCTTGACGTCGACGGGGATCTGTACCGGTGCCGCATCCTCGGCCACCGGCAGGGTGACGCGGAAACCGAAGCTGGAGCCCGTGCCGAAATCGCTGTCGACCCAGACCGCACCCCCCATGTGTTCGATCAGCCGCCGGGTGATGGCGAGGCCAAGGCCGGTGCCCTCGAACTTGCGGTTCTGCTCATCCTCGACCTGGTTGAACTCGCCGAAAACGTGGTCGAGGTATTCCGGCGCGATGCCGATGCCGGTGTCTTCCACCGTGACATGCAGGGTCTGCAAGCCCTCCGCGTCGTCCACCCCCACGACCCGGGTCAGGACATGGCCCTTCTCGGTGAACTTGACCGCATTGCCGATCAGGTTGGTCAGCACCTGCCGCAACCGGCCCGGGTCGCCGACAAAGCGGGTCGGCAGGAACATGTCGAAGTCGATCATCAGGTCGATGCCCTTTTCCCGCGCCCGGGGTTGCAGGAGCATCGTCACCTCATGGATCGTGCGTTCTAGGTCGAAGGGTTCGGGGCGAAGGGTCAGACGCTCGGCCTCGATCTTGGAATAGTCGAGGATGTCGTTGATGATGACCAGAAGCGCCTCGCCCGAGGAGCGGATGGTTTCGGCAAACAGACGCTGTTCTTCGGAAAGGGCGGTATCGCAGAGAAGCTCGGCCATGCCGACGACGCCGTTCATCGGGGTGCGGATCTCATGGCTCATGTTGGCGAGAAAGGCGGATTTGGCGCGGTTCGCGGCCTCGGCGGCCTTGCGGGCCGCTTCAAGCTGCCTCTGCTGCTCGCGCGTCGCGGTGATGTCGGTCCTGAGGCCGACACGACCGCCGTCGGGGGTGACATGGTCGGATTCAAGGATCACCCGGCCGCTGGAAAGCGTGTTCTCGGCGATGGTGTCGGCGGCACGGAAATGGGCCAGACGCTCGGCAAGCCAGTCCTCCTCACGCCCGGCGGCTTCGGGTACATGGCCGTTTCTCAGGCCATGACGGAGAAGCTCCTCGAACGAGACGCCGGGCTGCATGGCCGGGGCGCTGTCGGGGAACATGTCGCGGTAACGCTGGTTGCAGGCCAATAGTCGTTCCTCCCGGTCAAAAAGGACAAAGCCATCCGGCAGCACGTCGATGGCGGCCCAGATGCGCATCTGTTCGGTGATGTCGATGGCAAGGCAGACGAGATCGCCGTCGCGGGCGCGGCGTTCCTGGATCTTGACCCAGCTGCCGTTGCGCAGCTTGAGCGTCACGGGTTCGATCGGGTCGCCTTCGATCCGGGCGAGCATGCGGGCGACGAAGCTGTCCGGCGTTTCCTCGCCAAGGTCGATGACGGTTTCGGCGGACAGGCGGATGATGTCCTCATAGGGGCAGCCGGGGGCGACGGGCTTGCCCTCAAGGGGGGCAAGCCAGGCCATATTCGCGCTGATCAGGCGTTTGGCACTGTCGAACACGGCGAAGCCGTCGTTGATGGTTTCCAGCGCATCCCAGAGGCGGCGCTCGGCCATAACGGCGGCAGTATGGGCGCGGTCGAGATCTTCGACAAAGCGCAGGTTCTGGTCCTTTAGCGTCTCGGCCTGGCTGAGGGCGGATTTCACCACCTGGCGCTGTTCGACGATCTGGTCGGAGAGGGACCGGGCATGGATCGCCAGCTTTTCGTTGGCAGCGAAAAGTTCGCGGCTTTTCTGTTCAAGAAGGCGTTCGGCCGCCAGCCGCGCGCGCCGTTCCCTGACCAGACGTTCCGAAAGATCCATCGCTACCCAGCCGACATTCTGCCCTGTGACCGGCGGGGCGCGGTGCCGCAACATCCGGTTTTCGCGACTAGCCTCGCGCATCGGTATGAACCAAGACTTAACGCTGAAAGGACGGGCGCGCGCTTGCCACCAAGGGCGGCGTCATGCGACATTCGCGCCAATCCAGTTGGGAGGCATTTTCGATGCGTTGGTTTCTGAAAGCGGCGATTGCGGCGGTATTTCTTGGCGGTGCGGGGCTGGCCTCGGCGCAGGATCTGATCCCCGAGCGGCGATTCGTCGTGACACAGGACCAGGATCTTCCCGGCGGGGATATCGCCTCGATCTTCGACACCACCATCGAGGCCTGCGAGCGTGCGGCCCTGACCAATGCGCGCAGCACGGCCTATGTCTACAACACCAAGAACGGGTCTTGCTTCGTGAAGAACAGCCCCGGCGAGGGGACGTATTTCGCGGGCGCCTGGTCGGCGACGGTGATTGCGGCGGATGCGGGTGTCCGCGAGGCCGCGAAGGCGAGACGCGCGGAACTGACGTTCCTGCCGGACTGGGACATCCAGCCCGCCTTCGACCAGGCACAGGGCCTGGGGCGGCAACACACGACCGGGCCTTGGACGGCAGAGGAGCATCTGGCGGCGGCTTCGGATGCCGAGGCGGGCGGCGACTGGGCGGGGGCGGCGGCCTATACGGGCGCGGCCCTGAACCTGACCGATGACGCGGCGACCTGGGGCGAATTCGCGCGGCGGCAGTTGCAGGCCGGGATCGCGGATGGCAATCAGTCAGGGTATTTCTTCAACCAGGCGTTCCTCTCGTCGATCAACGCCTATCTGCGGGCCAACAATCCGGCCTTGCGGCATACGATCCTTCTGACGATGGCCGATGTGCTGGAACGCAATGGACGGGGCCGCGACTCGGTGCAGGCGCTGCGGCTGGCGCAGTCCTTGCAGGAGCGGACCGATACGGCAGCGCTGCTGGATACGGCCATCGGGAAATACGGCTTCCGCATTGCCGAGACGCAGGTGCAGTCCGACCTCGCCCGCCCGCGCATCTGCGTGACGTTCTCGGAGGACCTTGTGGCCTCGGGGGTGGATTATTCCACCTTCGTGCAGATGAAGGATCCCGGATTGACGGTGGAAAACGGCGGCTGGCGGCAGCTTTGCGTCGCCGGGCTGGAGCACGGCAAGCGTTACTCGCTCACCTTCCGCGAGGGGCTTCCCGCCGCCGATGGGCAGGCGATGGCGAAATCGGTGGAGATCACCCAGTACGTCCGCGACCGCGCGCCGGGGGTGAAGTTCCCGGGCCGGGGCTATGTGCTGCCGAAGGTGGGTGATCCCGCGCTGCCGGTCGAGACGGTGAACACCGAGAAGCTGGACCTGACGCTGTACCGGGTGACCGACCGGAACCTGTTGCGCTCGATCCAGGACTATTACTTTGGCGCGCCGATCAACGTCTATTCCGAGGAATATTTCGCCGACACCGTGGGCGAGAAGCTGTGGACCGGCTCGGCGACCGTGGCGCAGGAGGTGAACAAGGACGTCACTACCCGCCTGCCGATGGGCGAGGCGCTGGAGGGGCTTCCGGCGGGGATTTACGCACTGAAGGCGGAAGTGCCGGGGGTGGACCCCTACACGATTGCGCCGGGCTGGCAGTGGTTTGTGATCTCCGACCTTGGTGTCACCACGATGTCGGGCGTCGACGGGCTGCATGTCTTCGTCCGCTCGCTGGGGACGGCAGAGGCCAAGGCCGGGGTCTCGGTGGAACTTCTGAACCGCGCCAACACGGTGCTGGGCACGTCCTCGACCGATGACCAGGGCTATGCGCGGTTCGATGCTGGTCTGACCCGCGGCACGGGCGGATCAGCCCCGGCGATGGTGGTGGTGAAGGAGGGCGATCAGGACATCGCCTTCCTGTCGCTGACCGACCCGGAGTTCGACCTGTCCGACCGCGGGGTTGAGGGGCGTGAAGCCGCGCCGCCGGTGGATGTGTTCGTCACAACTGACCGGGGCGCCTATCGCGCCGGGGAGACGGTCTATGTCACCGCTCTGGCGCGTGATGCTGAACAGGCCGCGGTCGAGGGTCTGCCGCTGACGGCGGTCCTGTCGCGGCCTGACGGCGTGGAATACTCGCGCCAACTGGTCGAGGATCAGGGCGCGGGCGGGCATGTGTTCTCGCTTCCGATCGCGGGCAGCGCCCCGCGCGGGGTCTGGCGGCTGGAGATGTATGCCGATCTGGAGGCCCCGGCGCTGGCGTCCAAGACCTTCCTGGTCGAGGATTTCCTGCCGGAGCGCATCGACTTTGACCTGAAGCTTGCCGATGGGCCGCTTTCGGTCGGGCCGAACGCGGCGGTCGATCTGACCGTCGCTGCCCGCTATCTCTTCGGCGCGCCCGGCGCGGGGCTGGCGATCGAGGGCGAGGTCCTTTTGCGGGCTGCCGACGGGATTGACGCCTATCCGGGCTATGTCTTCGGTCGTCATGACAAACCCTTCAGCGCCCAGATGTCCGGCGTGCAAGGCGCGGAAACCGATGCCGACGGCAACGCCGAGATCAAGGTCTATCTGCCCGAGGTCGAAGACCCGCAACGCCCGCTGGAAGCAGCGGTGACAATCCGGGTCGCCGAAGGCTCGGGGCGGCCGGTCGAGCGGAAAGTGACGAAGAAGCTCTCGCCTGCCAATCCGCTGATCGGGATCAAGCCGATGTTCGACGGGGTGGCCGGTGAGGGCAGCGATGCCCGCTTCCAGCTGATCGCGGTCGATGCCGATGAAGCCCTTGTGGCGATGCCGGTCAAGTGGAAGCTGATGCGGGTCGAATACGACTATCAGTGGTATCAAAGCTACGGCAACTGGAGCTGGGAGCCGGTGGTGAACCGCTCGCTGGTGGCCGAGGGCGAAGCGACGCTTGGCACCGCGCCTGTCGAGGTCGCGGCCCGCGTCGAGTGGGGCAGCTATGAGATGGTTGTCGAGCGCTCTGACGGCGGCAAGTCGGCAAGCTCGATGGAATTCTACGCCGGCTGGTTTGCGCCCGCCGACGCCTCGGCGACGCCTGACACGCTGGAACTGTCGCTGGACAAGCCCGCCTACAAGCCGGGCGACACCGCGACCTTGCGGATCGTACCGCGTGCGGCGGGGACGGCGCTGGTGACGGTGCTGTCGAACCGCCTTGTTGCCATGCAGGCAGTCGAGGTGAAGGAGGGCGAGAACCTGATTTCCCTTCCGGTGACCGATGACTGGGGCGCGGGGGTCTATGTCACGGCCTCGGTCCTGCGCCCGATGGACGTGGCGGCGGGCCGCAACCCGGCGCGAGCGCTGGGGCTGACCCATGCCAGCATCGATCCGGGTGCGCGGGCCTTGTCCGCGACGGTTGAGGTTGCTGCCGAGGCCGCCCCGCGCGGGCCGCTGGATGTGGCGATCAAGGTTGACGGGGTGACAGCGGGCGAGACGGCCTATGTCACCATCGCGGCGGTGGATGTGGGCATCCTGAACCTGACCGGGTTCAAGGCCCCCGATCCCAGCGATTACTACTTTGGCCAGCGGCGGCTGGGCGTTGGCATCCGCGACATCTATGGCCGGTTGATCGACGGGCTGAACGGCGCGACCGGCGAGGTCCGCTCGGGCGGCGATGCGGGCGCGCAGGCGCGGTTGCAGGCGCCTCCGCCCACAGAGGAGCTGGTGGCCTATTTCACCGGGCCGGTGACGGTGGGCGAAGATGGCTATGCGCGGGCATCCTTCGATCTGCCAAGCTTCAACGGCACGGTGAAGGTGATGGCCGTGGCCTGGTCGAAGACCGGGGTCGGGCAGGCCAGCGCCGATGTGCTGGTGCGTGATCCGGTGGTGGTGACGGCCTCGGTGCCGCGCTTCCTGTCGCCGGGGGATACCTCGCGGCTGCTCCTGGAGGTGGTCCATGCCACCGGGCCGTCGGGCCGGATGAGCCTGGATGTGACCGCCAACGGGCTGACGCTGGGCGAGCTGCCCTCGGGCTTCGATCTGGGCGACAAGGCCAAGGCGGTGTTCGAGGTGCCGGTGACGGCGGGCGCGGTGGGCAACCAGACGATCGAGGTCAGCCTGACCACGCCGGACGGCAAGGTGTTGAAGAAGACCCTGACCGTGCCGGTGCAGGTGAACGACCCGGAAGTCGCGCGGATCAGCCGGCTGGAGCTGAAGCACGGCCAGAGCTTCACTTTCGACGACAATGTGTTTGCCGGGCTGGTGCCGGGCTCGGGCAAAGCGACGATGGCGGTTGGCCCGCTGGCGCGGCTGAACGCGCCGGGGCTGTTGGCGGCGCTGGACCGCTATCCCTATGGCTGCACCGAGCAGATGACCTCGAAGGCGCTGCCGCTTCTGTACTTCGACGAAGTGGCGCAGGTGATGGACCTGAAGGGCGCTGCGGACATCCAGAAGCGCATCGACGAGGCGGTGGTGGAGATCCTGGCGAACCAGTCCTCGACCGGCGGCTTCGGGCTTTGGGGGCCGGGTGAGGGCGACTTCTGGCTGGACGCCTATGTCACCGACTTCCTGAGCCGGGCTAAGGCGCAGGGCTATCAGGTGCCGGATCTGGCGTTCAAATCCGCGCTGGCGAACCTGCGCAATCAGGTGAACTACGCGCCGGACTTCAGCGCCGAGACCAATGGCGGTGGCGAGGCCCTGGCCTATGCGCTGATGGTGCTGGCGCGTGAAGGCGCGGCGGCGATCGGCGACCTGCGCTACTATGCCGACGTGAAGGGGGACGACTTCTCGACCCCCATCGCGATGGCGCAGCTTGGCGCGGCGTTGGCGTCCTACGGCGACCAGACGCGGGCCGATGCGATGTTCCGCAAGGCGGCCGCAAAGATGGAGGTGCTGGCCGGCCCCGATGTCGAGCAGGTCTGGCGGGTGGACTATGGCACCCGCTATCGCGATGCGGCGGCGCTGCTGACGCTGGCGGTCGAGGCGGGGTCGAACGCGGTGGACCGCGAGGCGCTGACCGACCGCATCGCAAGGCAGGGCCAGAACCTGTCGACGCAGGAGGCGACCTGGGCCTTGCTGGCGACGAACGCGCTGATCGACCGGCCCGGTGCGGACGGGATCACCATCGATGGCAAGCCCGCCGAGGGGCCGCTGGTGCGGGTGCTGGACGCAGGCGCGGTCACGCCGGTGGTGGTGAAGAACGACGGCGGGGATACCACCGTCACCGTCACCACCTATGGCGTGCCCACGGAACCCGAACCGGCGGGCGGCAACGGTTACGCCATCACCCGGACCTACTACACCATGACGGGCGAGGAAGTGACGCTCGACAAGGTGGCGGCGGGGACGCGGTTGGTGACGGTGCTGGAGGTGACGCCCTTCGGCTATGGCGAGGCGCGGCTGATGGTTGCGGACCCGCTTCCGGCCGGGTTCGAGATCGACAACCCGAACCTGATGTCGGCCGGGTCCACATCCGAACTGTCGTGGCTGGATACCCTGAACGAGGTCGCGCACAGCGAGTTCCGGCAGGACAGGTTCCTGACGGCGGTTGACTGGTCCTCGGACCAGCCGTTCAAGCTGGCCTATGTGGTGCGGGCGGTCTCTCCGGGCACGTTCCACCACGCGGCGGCCTCGGTCGAGGACATGTACCGGCCGGACTTCCGCGCGCGGAGCGAGACGGGCGAGGTCACGATCACGAAGTGAGCCCGCGTCTGAAACCGGCGCGCCTCCGACAGATGGCGGGGGCGCAGGGCAAACCTCCTCGAGCGCTTCGTGCACTCGTCGGAGGTGCGACAAGCGAGGAGTGTACGATGTGCTCGACGAGCGGCCTGTCATGATGCGCTCCCGTTGGGTCATCCTTCTGGCCGTTATTCTCTGGCTGTCCGCGCTGGGCCGGGACCGTTTCGACACCTGGATCGACGCCACGGTGCTGCCGCCCCTTGTGGTGGCAACCTCGGTCGAGGTGCTGGACCGCGATGGCGAGCTTCTGCGCGCCTACACGGTGGCCGATGGCCGTTGGCGGCTGGCGCTGCCGCCGGACAAGGTGGACCCGCTCTACCTCCGGATGCTCTTGGCCTATGAGGACAAGCGGTTCTACCAGCACGCCGGGGTCGATCCGAAATCGGTGATCCGGGCGGGGTTGCAGGCGCTGTGGAACGGGCATGTCGTCTCGGGCGGCTCGACCCTGACGATGCAGGTCGCGCGGCTGCTGGAAGAGGGCACCACCGGCGAGGTTGGCGGAAAGCTGCGGCAGATGCGGGTAGCGCTGGCGCTGGAACGGCGGCTGTCGAAGGAGCAGATTCTCCAGTTGTATCTGCACCTTGCGCCCTTCGGCGGAAACCTTGAGGGGGTTCGGGCGGCCTCGATCTCCTATTTCGGCAAGGAGCCTTACCGCCTGACCCCGGCAGAGGCGGCTTTGCTGGTGGCAATTCCGCAAAGCCCGGAATCCCGCCGCCCCGACCGGGCGGCAGACCGGGCCGAGGCGGCGCGCAATCGGGTGCTGGCGCGGGCGGTCAAGGAAGGCGTGATCGACGCCGCCGAGGCCGAGGCGGCGCTACGCGAGGAAGTGCCGGGCCTGCGCAAGCCCTTCCCGGCGCTGGCCCCGCATCTCGCCGACCGGGCGCGGGCGGAGGAGCCGCAGGCCCTGTCCCACCGGCTGACCATCGACGCCGGATTGCAGAAGAAGCTTGAGACCTTGGCGCAGGAGGCGGTTGCGGGCAGG
>JAFLCY010000004.1 GCA_017303485.1 Rhodobacterales bacterium | reverse complement strand
GTGCGCAACCACCGCGCGAGTGCCGGTCGGCCACCGCTGGCGAGCACATCCGCAGCCGTTCGCCCCAGGGTGCTCTGGCGCGTGGCGATATAGTTCTCGAGCTGGAAGGAGGCCACCGCCACCACGGCGATGCGCGGCAAGAGAAGCGCCATGTCGCCCGAGGGCGCGATGATCCCGGCCGCCGCCGCGAGAAGGCCGATCCCGAGCAGGATCAGGAGGATCGGCGCGAAATGCCGGACGCGGCCCGCCAGCCGCTCTTCGCCGAAGGCACGGGCGAAGAGAAGCGCCACGGCCGGGAACTCCGGCAAGAGATAGTGGATCTGCTTGCCCGAGATCAGCGAGAAAAGGACCACCGTGCTGCCCCCCCAGATCGCCAGCAGCCGCGCGCGCCGGTCGTTCCACAGACCACCGGCCACCAGCCCCCGCAGCGCCGCCGGACGCCAGGCCCAGGGCCAAAGGAGGAACGGGAGTGCCGCGACAAAGAACCAGACCGGCCGGGCATGGTCGAAGGCGTTGACCATCCGCCCCGCGCTTTGCCGCCAGAGAATTTCCTCGCGATACTCCGCCCCGCCCAGCCACAGCGCCGGGACCAGCCAGGCCGCGAGGAACACCAGCGCCGCCGCGACCGCCAGTGCGACCCGCCCGTACCAGGCCGCCACCCGCCCCGGCTGGGGCGAGAGCGACCAGAAGGGCCGCGTCAGCGCCAGCGGCATCAGGTGGACCAGAATGACCGGCCCCTTTGCCAGGACGCCGAAGGCCAGCACCGCCCCCAGTGCCAGCGTGGCAGGCCAGCCGCCCCCCGCATCCATCCGCAGAAGCGCCAGCACGCCCAACAGCGTCGCCGCGGTGAGCATCGTGTCGAACATCGTGAGCGAGCCGTAGAGCGCGAAGATCCCCGTCGTCGCCAGGATCAGCGCAGCAGTGGGGCCAAGGCCTGGCCGATCGGGGAAAAGGCGGGCACCAAGCCGCCAGGTCAGCGCCACGCTGAGGATGCCGAAGGCGGGGGCTACCAGCCGCGCGGCGACCTCGCTGACCCCGGTCAGCGACCAGACCAGGTTGATCAGCCAGAACAGAAGCGGCGGCTTGTGGCTGTAGATCTGGCCGTTCAGATGCGGGACGACAAAGCTGCCGTCACGCTGCATCTCCCAGGCGACGGAGAGATAGCGCGTCTCGTCCACCGGCAGGACCGGGCGCAAGAGAGGCAGCGCCACCGCGAAACCCAGCGCCAGCCCGATTGCAATCAGACCAAGTGTCCGGGGCGAAAGGGCGCCGCTTTCCGGCGGGTTCGGATCAAGGCTCATCATGTCGCTTCCGGGGTTCGGGGACTGCCCGCTTCTGCCCCGCACGGACACAGCAGGCAAGCGGTGAGAAGGTCGGGGCGCGCAGGATCATCCACCGCCGGTCGCGTGGCCAGAGCCAGTCGCCTCGCAGGATGCCGACCGTCGGGAGGACCAATTCAGCCCCTCCGGACGAAGGTTCGGGCCTCATGCCTTCCGGCTGGCATGGATCAGCCAGAGATTGCGGGAATAGATTACCACGCCTAGCGCCTGCCCCAGCACGAAGACCGGGTCCTTGCGGTACAGTGCATAGGCAAGGAGCATCACCCCGCCCGCCAGCGAGAAATACCAGAACGCGACCGGCATCACCGAAGACTTCGCCCGCTCGGACGCGATCCACTGGATCAGGAAACGCGCGGTGAACATCAGTTGCGCACTGAATCCGAACACGACCCAGGCAAGCTCGGTCTGGTTGTCCACATGCAGCACCTGCATGAGCCAGGTCATTACCGTCCCTCCATTTCGCTTGTCTCGGGGCCGATCTCGGTCGGGTGCGCCTTCTTGCGCCGCCTGAGCAACCAGGCGACGCCCATCAGGTCGAAGATCCCGACGATGCCGCGCTGGAGGTTGGAATAATTCGACCGCCCACCGCCCCGGGGCCGGTGGGTGACATCGACATGGGCGATCCGCCAGCCGTCACGCGCGAAGAGGGCGGGCAGGTAGCGGTGCATGTGGTCGAAGTAGGGCAAGGCCAGGAAGGCCTCGCGCCGAAAGCATTTCAGGCCGCAGCCAGTGTCGCGGGTGCCATCGTGCAGGATGCGCGAGCGCAGGCCGTTGGCAAAGCGCGAGGCAAGCCGCCGCGCCAAGGTGTCCTGACGTCCGACCCGTTGCCCGGCCACGAGGCCCAGCTCTGCCGCATCCCCAGCCAGGAAGGGGGCGACGAGGCGCGGCAACTCCTCCGGCGGATTCTGACCATCGCCGTCCAGCGTGCAGATCAGGTCGTAGCGGGCGGCGCGGACGCCGGAATGGATCGCGGCCGACTGCCCGCCAGAGCGATCATGCCGCAAAACGCGCAACGTCGGATGGTCGTGGCGGACCGCTTGCAGGACGGTGGCCATCCCGTCGTCCGATCCGTCGTCGACGACGATGATCTCGAACGGACCAGAGGTCGCCATGCTTTGGACAATCCCCTCAATCAGCGAATGGATGTTGCTGGCTTCGTTCCGGCAAGGGACGACGATAGTGGTTTCCATCTTTCCACTCGCATTGACTACCGCCGCCGATATGGCGACCGTAACTGATTCTCAATACAGGATCGGGTTGGACAGGGTACCCCGGCTTCACCCCGGTTCGCACAGCCGAACTCTTAAGCTTTTGCTTATGCAAACTTTCGGCCACCCTCGGCCTTATCGCATCCTGCCCCAGGATTCACTGCAGCAGCATGACCATGGAGCGGCGATCCGCTGCCGAAGCACGACAATGCTCACTGCATGACTGGTCCTGTTGCGTCCAGCCCTGTAGATACCGGGCCAGAGCAATGCAAGGGGCACCACGATGCGCAAGCTTCTGTTCCTGCTGGTGGCGCTGGTGGCGCTCTGGTCCGGCTACTGGGTCGTCGGCTCGAAAGCCGTGCGCGACGGCGTGAACAACTGGTTCGCAAACGCGGCCGGACAGGGGCTCACCGCCGAGAACAGTGGCGTCACGGTGGCAGGCTTCCCGAACAGATTCGATCTGACCGTCGACGGGCTGAAACTCGCCGATCCGGCCTCGGGCGCGTCCTGGCAGGCCCCCTTCGTGCAGGTCTTCGCGATGACCTGGAAGCCCTGGCACATCATCGCCGCCCTTCCGCCCGAGCAGGTCGTGACCTTGCCGGACCAGGCGGTGACCATCGGCTCGACCGACCTGAAAGCCAGCCTGCGTGCCAAGCCCTCGCTTGACCTTCCCCTTGCCGAAGTGCGTCTGGCCGGGACAACGCTTGCCCTCGCCTCTGACCGTGACTGGACCCTTGGCCTTGGCGAGTTCACCATCGGCCTCCGCGCGGACGAGGCGCTGGGGCCCGCGGGCTATGACTTCGGCTTCGACCTTGCGCCCCTGATACCCGACCCCGGCTTCCTGTCGGCGGTGAAGGCGGTGACGATCCCGGACCTGCCACCCTCCGACCTGCCCGATACGATAGAGACCCTCGGCGGCAGCATCTACCTGACCTTCTCCGCCCCCCTCGACCGCCATGCGGCCACAGCGAAGCCCTACCTGACCCGCATCGAGGTCAACCACCTGACCCTCGCCTGGGGAAAGCTTGCCCTCAGCGCCAAGGGTGCAGTCGAAGCCGACGACCAGGGTTTCGCGGCCGGCGAGATCACCGTCGATCTCACCAACTGGGACCGTCTTCCTGCAATCCTGGTCGCGGCGGGCGTGGTCAAGCCCGAAGTGGCCCCGACCATCGCGCGCGGCATGCAGGCGCTGGCGTCACAATCACCCGACCTCTCGATCCTGTCGCTGAAACTGACGCTCTCCGGAGGGCAGATGAGCTTCGGCCCCTTCCCCCTTGGCCCCGCGCCAAGGATGATCCCGCCCTCAGGCTAGCGGCAATAGGCCCCGCCCTTCCGGGCCGAGGCGTCGAAGTGGAAATGGTCCTCGTGATAGCCGTCCGAGCCGGGGCCGAGCGTGGTCATAAAATACCCGCAGCCCGCCTTGTAGATCCGGCGCAAGAGCTTGTTGTAGTTCTGCGCCACCGTCAGCACCTTGCCGTTTGACAGCACGAAGGCCGCGATGTCGATCGCGCGGCCCTTGCCATGCTCGCTGATCTTCGCGCCCTTGATGTTGTTTCGGCTGCGGCAGCTGTAGTGGGCAGCCACCCGCATCTCGACCAGATTGCCGTTGAAGGCGGGCTGCGCCACCTCCTCCACCCAGCGGTTCAGCGCCTTGGCGATGGAACAATCCACCGTCGCCGTCTGCGACAGCCTGACCCCCGCGACCGAAGTGATCGCCACCGGGTCCTCGACCCCGCAACCCTTCACCTTCGACTTGATCGGCGCGATCTCCTGCCCCTTGATCGAGGCCACGCCGCAGACCGAGCCCTTCTTCGAAGCCGCCTCGCGCTTCTTCTTCCGCTCTTCCTTCTTCGAGGGCGGCGGCATCGCGGCGAGGTCGATCTCATCCTCCGGCAGTTTTCCGGACAGATCCAGCCCCGGCGCGTTCGAGGCCGCCTTCAGGGCGGCAAGACCCTCGGTCAGGACGCGCGGCCTGGGCATCGGGCGCAGGGAACTGGCCAGCACGGAGTCGGGCACAGGATCGGAAGCCGCCGCGACCTCGGCCTTGCCAGAGACGGTCGCATCGGCGGGCGGCGCGGTCGGGTCCACCGCCACCACAAGCCGTGGATTGGGCCGCGGAAGCAGCGAGCGGTCGATCTCCTGCGCAAACGCCGCCTGCCCCAGGCAGACGACAAGCACGGGGAGCAGGCGCCACACCAATCTCAGCCCTCTTTCGCCTTCGGGGCCGCCCGGCCGAAATCCGGCGCGGCGGTGTCCTGCCCGGCCTCGATGATCCCCCGGCGGATCGCCCGGGTGCGGGTGAAATAGGCGTGCAGATGGTCGCCGTCCCCCATCCGGATCGCGCGCTGCAACACGAACAGCTCCTCGGCGAACCGGCCCAGAATATCCAGCACCGCCTCCTTGTTGGTCAGGAAAACGTCTCGCCACATGACGGGATCGCTGGCCGCGATCCGGGTAAAGTCGCGGAAGCCGCTGGCCGAATACTTGATCACTTCCGACTGCGAGACGCGGCGCATATGGTCGGCAACCCCCACCATCGTATAGGCGATGGCATGCGGCACATGGCTGACGACGGCCAGCACCAGATCATGATGCTCGACATCCATCTCGTCGACATTGGCGCCCATCGCTTCCAGGAACGATCGCAGCCTGGCCACGGCCCCGGCATCGGTCTCCGGCGCCGGCGTCAGCAGCCACCAGCGGTTCTGGAACAGCGTCGCAAAGCCGGAGCGCGGGCCGGAATACTCCGTCCCGGCCAGCGGATGGCCGGGAACGAAATGCACTCCCGCCGGAATGTGCGGGGCTACCGCACTGACCACCGCCTGCTTGACCGAGCCCACATCGGTCACCGTCGCGCCCGGCTTCAGATGCGGCGCAATCTCCTCGGCAATCTCGCCCATGACCCCAACGGGCACCGCCAGCACCACCAGATCGGCCCCCTGCACCGCCTCGGCAGCACTCTCCGTCACCCGGTCGCAGAACAGGCTCTTCGCCACCTCCCGCGTCTCGGGCGACTTCGCATAGCCGACGATCTCGCCAGCCAACCCTCCCGCCCGCATCGCATGCGCCATCGACGAGGCGATCAGTCCCAGACCGATCAGGGCGACGCGCGGGTAGATCATTTGACCCCCTTGAACTGCGCGACCGCATGGGCGACCTGACGGCACGAGGCTTCGTCGCCGATGGTGATCCGCAGGCAATGCGGCAGCTTGTAGCCCGCGACCCGGCGCACGATCAGCCCCTGCTTCTGCAGGAAGGCATCGCAGGCCTCGGCCTCATCCTGGCTGGCGAAACGGGCCAGGATGAAGTTCGCCATCGAGGTGTCCGACGGCACCCCGATCTCGGCCAGCGCATTGGCCAGCCACGACCGCATCCGTGTGTTCTCGCCCCGGCACTTGGCGACATAATCCTGGTCGCGCACCGCGGCCTCGGCGGTCTCAAGCTGGGTGGTCGACAGGTTGAACGGGCCGCGGATCCGGTTCAGCACGTCGATCACATGGCGGGGGCCGTAGCCCCAGCCGATCCGCAATCCCCCCAGCCCGTAGATCTTCGAGAAGGTCCGCGTCATCACCACATTGTCGCGCGCATCGACCAGTGCCGCCCCGCCGTCATAGCCCTCGACAAATTCCGCATAGGCCCCGTCCAGCACCAAAAGCGCCTGCGGCGGCAGGTTCTCGGCCAGCCGGGCGATCTCGGCGGCGGAAATCATCGTGCCGGTCGGGTTGTTCGGGTTAGCGATGAAGACCAGCCTGGTGCGGCGGTTGCAGGCGGCGAGGATGGCGTCAACATCCGCCGTCCGCTCCCGCTCCTGCACCTCGACCGGGGTCGCCCCGACCGCCATGGTCGAAATCCGGTACATCAGGAACCCGTGTTCGGTGAACACCACCTCGTCGCGCGGCCCGGCATAGGCCTGGCACAGGAAGGTGATGATTTCGTCCGACCCCGCGCCGCAGATGATGCGGGAAGCGTCCAGCCCATGCATCTCCGCAATGGCCGCGCGCAGGTCGGCATGGTCGGTCACGGGGTAACGATGCAGGCTGTGGACCGTGCGGGCGAAAGCCTCCTTCGCCTTGTCGGACGGTCCGAACGGGTTTTCGTTCGACGACAGCTTCACCACATTGGCCACGCCCGCGACATGTGCCTTGCCGCCCTCGTAAAGGGCGATGTCAAGGATGCCTGGCTGCGGCTTGATCTGGTCGTTCATCATGGCCCCCGAGATGCAGGCCCGGTTTACCCGCCTGCCGCGCGCAAGGCCAGAGGGTTCCGCCTTGACCGATCGTCGTGAAATCGAACGCGCGCGCGCAAGTCTATTGCCTCGTCGTCAAGACTTTCGCCCTCCTTCCCGACGCGCCTCCGGCGGGAGTATTTGCGAGAAAGAGCAAACAGGCTTGCTCTTTTCACAAATACTCTCGGGGGTTTGGGGGTGAAACCCCCATCCGCCGAGGAGGAGGGCGAAGCCCCGACGACGAGAGGAAAGGTCTTCGCGCGACAGCGCTCCGCTTGAAAGCCGTCAGTCAGACCGCCAGGAAGTTGACGAACTGCCAGGTATCGCTGTCGTCCCGATCCTCGGCGAAGCTGTTGATCCGGTTCTGCAGTGGCGTCCAGTCGGTGTAGTGGCACTCGATCCGGCCCAGATAGGGGCGCTGGACCTCCAGGCAGCGGACATGGTCCATCTCGTCGGCCTCGACGAAGCCCTCGTTCGGGTTCTCAGCTGCCCAGACCATCGCCGCCAGCACGGCGGATGTCACCTGCATCCCCGTCGCGTTCTGGTAAGGCGCCAACGCGCGCGCCTCTTCGCATGAGAGCCGCGAGCCATACCACATCGCGCCCTTGGCGTGACCATAGAGGAACACCCCCAGGTCATCGCCGCCGTCGGTGATTTCCTCGACAGTCAGGATATGCTGCTCCGGCTGCCGCACCCCGGCCCCGTTCATTTCGTACAGCGACAACACCGCGTCGTTGCTGGGGTGGTAGGCGTAGTGGCAGGTCGGGCGATAGACGGCGCGGTCCTTGTCCCAGACCGTATAGTAGTCCGGGATCGACAGCGCCTCGTTATGGGTGATCACAAGCCCGTATTGCGGCCCCACCCCCGGGCACCAGGACCGCACCCGCGTATCCGCGCCGGGCCGGTCGATCCAGATCGCATAGCCCGGCCCGTGGTCGAAAGCATATCCGTCGCGCGGCAACCGCTTTTCATGCGTGCCCCAGCCGAGTTCGGCGGGCTGGTAGCCCTCGGACAACAGCCCGTCCACCGACCAGGTGTTGACAAACACCCCCAAGGGCTTGGCCTTGCCCGAAACCTGCGTGTCGCGCTCGGCGATGTGGATGCCCTTGACTCCCAGCCCCTGCATCAACCCCGCCCAGTCCTCGCGTCCCTGCGGATCGGCCGTCACCCCGGTATCCGCCGCCAGCCGCAGCAGAGCCTCCTTCAAGAGCCAGCTCACCATCCCCGGATTGGCCCCGCAGCACGACACCGCCGTCGGCCCGCCGACATAGGCCTTGCCCAGCTCCCGCACCCGTTCGCGCAGGGGATAGTTCGTCCGCTCGGCATTTGGCAGGGTCGAGCCGAAGTAGAACCCCGGCCAGGGCTCCACCACCGTGTCGATGTACTGGACCCCGATCTCCTGCGCGAGCTTCATCAGCTCGATCGAATCCACGTCCACCGACAGGTTGACGATCATGCCCTTGCCTTCCGGGAACAGCCCCCGCAGCACCTCGGCGAAGTTTTCCGCCGTCAGCGCCACCTGCACATGCCGGATGCCGTGGTCGCGGAGGAGATGGGCAAACTCCCCCGACGGCTCGATCACCGTGAACCGTTCCCGGTCAAACCCGATATGCCGCTCGATCAGCGGCAACACCCCGCGCCCGATCGAACCGAAGCCGATCATCGCCAGCGCGCCCTCGATCCGGGCATGAACGGTATGGGTCATCGCGACCTCCTTACTTGTAGGACCGCGACTGCAGCCAATCCATCAGGGCCATCAGCACGCCCGAAACCACGAAGGTCAGGTGGATCGTCACCAGCCAGAACATCTCGGTCTCGCCGAAGGTCGTCGCCGTCTCCAGGTCGCTGATCTCCATGAACCGCTTCAGAAGATGGATCCCCGAGATCGCCACGATCGACGCGATCAGCTTCATCTTCAGCCCGCCGAAATCGACCTTGCCCATCCAGTCCGGCTTGTCCGAGCCGACGTCGATGTCGAACTTCGACACGAAGCTCTCGTAGCCCGAGAACATCACGATCAACAAAAGGTTCGCCGCCAGCGTCAGGTCGATCAGCGTCAGCGCGACCAGGATCATCTTCTCGGCCGTCAGATCCAGCACCTGCGGCAGGTAGTAGACCAGTTCCTTGACGAAGATCACCGTCAGCATCCCCAGCGTGATCGCCAGGCCCAGATACATCGGTGCCATCAGCCAGCGGCTGGCGAACAGGCCCTGCTCGAAACGGGCCTCGACACTGGGTTTGCCGGTCATCGCGCTCTCCATCGGAAAATGAAAAGGGCCGCGACCTCGCGGTGCGGCCCCAGATCGTAGGGTGCGCTACAGCGCACCGAACCGTTAGTTCTTGGCGTAGTATTCGACGACCAGGTTCGGTTCCATCTGCACCGGATAGGGCACGTCGCCCAGGCCCGGGGTGCGGACGAACTTCGCGGTCAGCTTGTTGTTGTCGACTTCCAGATAGTCCGGCACGTCCCGCTCGGTCAGCGCGATGGCTTCAGCGATGGCGGCCATCTGGCGCGACTTCTCGCGGACCTGGATCACGTCGCCTTCCGCCACGCGGTACGAGGCGATGTTCACCCGCTTGCCGTTCACCGTGACATGGCCATGGTTCACGAACTGACGCGCCGCGAAGATGGTCGGCACGAACTTGGCGCGGTAGACCACCGCGTCCAGGCGGCGCTCCAGAAGGCCGATCAGCATCTCGCCGGTGTCGCCGCGCACACGCTCGGCCTCGCCATAGATCTTGCGGAACTGCTTTTCGGTCAGGTCGCCGTAATAGCCCTTGAGCTTCTGCTTGGCGCGCAGCTGCGTGCCGAAGTCCGACAGCTTGTTCTTCCGGCGCTGGCCATGCTGGCCCGGACCGTACTCACGCTTGTTGATCGGGGACTTCGGACGGCCCCAGATGTTCTCGCCCATGCGGCGGTCGATCTTGTACTTGGCAGAGGTGCGTTTGGTCACCGCTGATCTCCTTCTATGTTGTCGAAGGGCGTTGTCCTTTGGTCTTGCGACCCGACAGGCATCCCCTTGCGGGGGCCACCAACACCAATGAAAAGCCCGGGACTCTCATCCCGGACGAGGCGCGCTTATACAGGCGAAACCGGGGGAGTCAACAGGCCCCCATCCCAACCGCCCCCGCAGGGTGCGCTACAGCGCACCACCCCTCACCAAAGGGGGCCGCGCCCTCCCTCGGGCCGCCCGCCGCCTTCGCCGGTCCCGACCATCACTTCTTCGACGGGTCAAGCGCCACCGCCGCCTCGGTGGTCAACACGCGGAACGTCATGCTTTCCTGGATGTAGAGCGTGACCTTTCCAGCGTCGTGCCCCAGATAGCCGATGGAGAAATCCTGACCTAGCGTCAGTTCGAAATCCCCGCCCCGGGTGGACAGCACCAGCCCGCCGGCAATGCCCGGTGCCCAGATGATGCCGCCATCGACGACGCGCTCAAGATGCGCAAGCACAGGATAGCCGTCTTCGCTGCCTCCGCTGGCCGCGGTATAGGCATCCTGCCCCAGTACCAGAGCATAGGGGCCTTCGACCCCTTCCAGCCGCAACCGGCTGACCGCCTGCGCCACCGCCTCGGGGTAGTGCGTGACCGCGGACGGCAGCTTGACGGCGGCCGTGCTGGCCTCTTGCCGGATGCCGCGGATGCCCGCCGCTGCGTAGCCGTCGAAGATCGCCCGGTCCTCGGCAAGGGCGATGCGCTTCGCCGCCTCTTTCAGCGGACTCCAGTCGGAATCGAGCGATCCGCGCTCCACATCGTCAATCGCCTGCCGCGACAGATCGAAGGGCGTGCGGAATTCCACAAGTGGCCTGACCACGCGTCGCAGCGCCGAAACCCCATCGGCGGGGGCCTTGATCGGCTCGGCCCGACCGGTACCGACCGCCGAATGCCCGAAGCCTTTCGGCCCCTCTACGTCCACGACGCGGCGACCGCCAAGGTGGCGTTTCAGGGTGCGGCAGGCCTCTTCCTCGATCATCTCCCAGGCCGCTTCGGAAATCGGGGCCAGGTCCCGGTGAAGGTTGTTCATGCCGTCTCTCCGCCTTTGAGTGAGCCGATGCCGAGCGACCCGTCGGATCGGGCAGGTTGCGTGATCTCATCCTGATCCTTGGCCACCGGGGCCATCCCTCCGGCATCCGCCTGCTCCAGAAGCGCCGCCGATGGCACGAAGAACAGCGTCCCCGTGACCGCCCGGCTGAAATCGAGCAAGCGGTCGTAGTTGCCCGGGGGATTGCCGACGAACATGTTTTCCAGCATCCGCTCCACCCGCCCGGGCGACCGCGCGTAGCCGATGAAATAGGTGCCGAACTCGCCCTTGCCGACATCGCCGAAGGGCATGTTGTCGCGCAGGATCTGCACCTGGTCGCCGGCCTCGTCGGTGATGACGGTCAGCGCGTTGTGGGCATAGGAAGGTTTCTCGGCCTCGGACAGCTCGATGTCCGACAGTTTCTTGCGACCGATGATCCTTTCCTGCTGCTCGACCGGCAGCCGGTCCCAGGCGGTCAGATCATGCAGGTATTTCTGCACGATGACATAGCTTCCGCCGGCAAAGGCTGCGTCCTCACCGCCGATGAGCGTCGCATCGACGGCCTCGCCGCCGGACGGGTTCTCGGTCCCGTCGACGAAGCCCAGAAGGTCGCGGCGGTCGAAATAGGCAAAGCCATGCACCTCGTCGGCGACCGTGGCAGAGGGGCCGAGTTGGTCCATGATCTGGCGCGCAAGCTCGAAACACAGGTCCATCCGCATGGCGCGGATATGGAACAGCAGGTCGCCCGGCGTCGTGGGCGCGTGATGCACGCCGCGGATCTCGCGGAACGGGCGCAACTCCTTCGGTCGCGTCCCGCCGTAGATCCGGTCCCAGGCCGCGGCACCAATGCCGGTCACGCAGGACAGCTGCCCATCGGCGCTGCGAAACCCGACAGCGCGGACAAGGCCGGCGACATTGCCAAGCAGCGCACCGGCGGCGCGTGCGCTTGCCTCGTCTTCTGCAATCAGGACCACAAGGAAAATCGCGTGCCGCGTGAGGTCGGCGTCGACAGCTTGAGACTGGAAAACGGTCACAGATCCTCCGGGCCCTAGATCGTGAAACAGGCAGCAGGCGCGACACAACGGCCTGATGCGACTTTGGCTTGCAGCGGCTGTTCAGGCCAGCCTCGGCGGCACGACAGCATGGTCGTCAATGGTTTCCGGAGAACTCCAGACTGTCCGAAAAGACTAGTCACCGCACCGGGCCCTGTCCAGTTTCCGACGGTGATCCCAGGACAGAATCTGGTCCGGCGCCCGCTGGCGGGAGATGATGTCGACGAGACACAGACCGCCACGTTGGTCTAAAGTGCGTGGGACAAGCTGGCCGATGGAGGGTCCGGAGATGGCTGAACGGTTCAGAATCGGCGATCACGTCAGCTGGAACTCCGAAGCGGGCCGCGTTTCGGGTACCATCATCGCCATCCATACCCGCGATTTCGACTACAAGGGCTACACCCACCGCGCGACCGAGGCCGATCCGCAATATGAGATCAAAAGCGACAGGAGCGACCACATCGCCGCCCACAAGGGCGCTGCTCTGACGTTGGACTGAAATCCGCTGCCTTGGGAATGAGGTGACACTTCCGCGCCCTCACCAATGCGGCGGGCGGACATTGGCCTCGGGGGGCGCACCCCGCAAGGCCTCCTCCTCGGCTGCCCGTTCCATCAGAAGCCGCACCCGACGCTCCAGCCCGGCAATCTCGCCAGCCTGGCGGGCGACCACGTCAGACAGTTCCTCCACCGCCCGCATCAGGTGGGCCATCCGTTCCTCTAGGCCGTCGACCCGGTCCATCCATGCCCCCGCTTGTTCGCCTGTCCTTGAATAGGCCTCCCCCACGGGATACACGGACCCCGATCAAAAGCGAAGGTCCCGCCATGGCCGAAAAAACCCGCCGCCCCCGCGCCGAGACCCCGAAGGGATTCCGCGACTATTTCGGGGCCGAGGTCACCGAACGGAAAGCCATGCTCGACGCCATCGCCGGGGTCTACCATCGCTATGGCTTTGATCCCCTGGAGACCTCGGCGGTGGAAACGGTCGAGGCCTTGGGCAAGTTCCTCCCCGACGTCGACCGCCCGAACGAGGGCGTCTTCGCCTGGCAGGAGGAGGATCAGGACTGGCTGGCCCTGCGCTATGACCTGACGGCGCCTCTCGCACGGGTCGCGGCGCAGTACCGGAACGACCTGCCCTCGCCTTATCGCCGCTATGCGATGGGGCCGGTCTGGCGGAACGAGAAACCGGGGCCGGGGCGGTTCCGGCAGTTCTACCAGTGCGATGCCGATACGGTCGGGTCGGGCTCGGTCGCCGCCGATGCCGAGATCTGCGCGATGCTGGCGGATTGTCTGGAGGAAGTTGGCATCCCGCGCGGTGACTATGTGGTGAAGGTGAACAACCGCAAGGTCCTGAACGGGGTGATGGAGGTCGCGGGCCTTGCCGGAGACGACAAGGAAGCCGAACGCGGCATCGTCCTGCGCGCCATCGACAAGATCGACCGGCTGGGCGAGGAAGGTGTGCGGGCGCTGCTGGGTGAGGGCCGCAAGGATGAGAGCGGGGATTTCACGAAGGGCGCGGGCTTGAGTGATGCTCAGGCCGAGGTCGTTATGCGGTTCGTGTCCGCGTCGAACCAGATAGAAAAGAGGCTAGTCGAGATTTCAGAGTTGCCCGGAGCTATGGACACTAAGATCGGCGTCCACGCCTACTTGGCTAGTTTTCAAGGATCACCCTCAGGACGCCGTGTTCTTGGGGGTGACGGTCCGATAACCCGTTACTGGAACCGGGTCACCACTCAGTATCTCCGAGAAATCGTTGGCACGTCCATGACCGGCCTAGAAGGCGTGGACGAACTGGAATCCATTGCCGATCTGCTAGAGGCCCAAGGCTACGGCCCCGACCGCATCGTCATCGACCCCGGCGTCGTCCGTGGTCTCGGCTACTACACCGGACCGGTCTATGAGGCGGAACTGACCTTCCAGATCACCGACGAAAAGGGCCGCCCGAGGAACTTCGGCTCGGTCGCCGGGGGGGGCCGCTATGACGGCCTCGTCAAGCGCTTCACCGGGCAGGATGTGCCCGCGACCGGCGTCTCCATCGGGGTCGACCGCCTCCTCGCCGCCCTCCGCGCCAAGGGGCGCAGCACGGGCGATGCGGCGGGGCCGGTGGTGGTGACGGTGATGGACCGCGACCGGATGGCGGATTACATGGCGATGGTGGGAGAGCTTCGGCAGGCGGGCATCCGGGCCGAGGTTTATCTCGGCAACCCGAAGAACTTCGGCAACCAGCTCAAATACGCCGACAAGCGCCAGTCGCCCATCGCCGTCATTCAAGGCGGGAACGAAGCGGCGGCAGGCAAGGTGATCCTGAAGGACCTGATCCTTGGCGCAAAGATTGCCGAAAGCGCGACCTTGGAGGAATGGAAGGACCGCCCGGCGCAGGTCGAGGTGCCGAGGGTGGAGTTTGTGGCGGCGGTCAGAAAGATGCTGGGGCAATGACCCCCAAGGCTGCGATCCGGGCTGAGGGCGAGCGCCTGTTGGCGGGCTTCCTGCAGGCGGGCGCAGTGCCGGTCGAGGCCGATATCCTGCAACCTGCCGGAACCCTTCTGGATCTCTACGGCGAGGATATCCGGGCGCGGGCCTATGTGACCGACGACCCGTTGCGCGGCGAGATGATGTTGCGGCCGGACTTCACCGTGCCGGTGGTGCAGGCGCATATGGCGCATGGGGCGGACCCGGCCCGCTATGCCTATCTGGGCGAAGTGTTCCGCAAACAGGCGCGGGGGTCCGGCCGGGCCAGCGAATACCTGCAAGTCGGCTACGAGATATTTGATCGCACCGCGCCGGAAGCGGCGGATGCCGAGGTTTTCGCACTGTTCCGTGATCTGCTGGCCGGATTGAACCTGCGGCCCGTGACGGGCGATATCGGCATCCTGATGGCCGCCGTCCGCGGGCTGGAGACGACGGAGCGGCGGAAGGCGGCGCTCTTGCGTCACGTCTGGCGCCCGGTGCGGTTCAAGGCACTGCTGGATCGGTTCGCCGGGCGTGCCCCGGTTCCGGAGGGTCGGCTTGCCTTGCTGGAGCGGCTCAAGGCGGGGACACCCGCGCAGCTGATCGCGGAAGCGGGAAGCTTCGTCGGGTTGCGCGGCCCCGAGGAAATCGCAGCGCGGGCCGAGGCTCTGGTTGCCGATGCCGGGACGCCACCGATCAAGGCGACCGAGGCGGCGCTGCTCTACGACCTCCTCAGCCTTGAGGCCCCGGCGGCGCATGCGTTGAACCACCTGCGCGGGATCACCCCGATGCTTCCAGCCATCGGCCCGGCGGTCGACCGTTTCGCGGCACGACTTGAGGCGCTGGCGGCGCGGGGCGTGGACGTGGCGACACTGGCCTTCGAGGCGAGCCACGGACGGACGGCGCTGGAATACTATGACGGCTTCGTCTTCAGCTTCCTGAAGGAGGGGCTGCCCCCGGTCGCCTCGGGCGGACGGTATGATGCCCTGACGGCGGTGCTGGGGGCCGGGGCCTTCATCCCGGCGGTCGGCGGGGTGATCCGGCCCGGGCTGGTTGCGCGGCTGCGGGGGCTCACATGATCCGGATCGGCGTACCGTCCAAGGGGCGGCTGATGCAGGACTGCTTCGACTGGTTCGGCGCGCGCGGTGTCACCATGCGGCGCTCGGGTGCGGACCGGGAATATTCCGGGGTGATCGAAGGCGTCGAAGGCGTGGTGCCGGTGCTGCTCTCGGCCGGGGAAATCCCGCGCGAACTGGCGGCGGGGCGCATTCATCTGGGTGTGACTGGCAGCGACCTCGTGCGCGAGCAGTTGGGGGCGGACGAGGTGGCCGAGCTGGCGAAGCTGGGCTTTGGCCGGGCCGACCTGATCATCGCGGTGCCGAATGTCTGGATCGACGTGGAAACGGTCGATGACCTGGACGCGGCGGCGGCGGGCTTCCGCAAGGCGCATGGCCACCGCTTGAGGATCGCGACCAAATATCACCGGCTGGTGCGGGATTTCCTGCAAGCGCAGGGGGTTGCGGATTACCAGCTTGTCGACAGCCAGGGCGCGACCGAGGGCACGGTGAAGAACGGAACCGCAGAGGCGATTGCCGACATCACCTCGTCGGGCGAGACGCTGCGCGCCAACCACCTTCGCATCCTGTCGGACAGCCTGATCCACTCCAGCGAAGCGGTCCTCTGGGCCAGTCGGGTGGCGGAGTGGTCAGCAGCCGATCATGCGACCTATGTGGCGCTGGCGGAAAAGCTAGGGGTGGCCGCGCGGCCTTTCTGACCCCTGCTCGTCGGTGACTTCGTCACTCCTCGCGGGCTTGCGACGATGAGACAAAGTCGAACGAGGAGCTACCTGCGGGCCAGCATGACCCCGATCCCCGCCAATGCCATCCCGGCCCAGGCTAGGGGCGGCATCGCCTCGCCCAAGAGGGGCCAGGCGAACAGCGCGGACAGCGGCGGGACGAGGTAGAACAGCGCCGAGACACGGGCGACCTCTCCAGCGCGGATCATCGCGAGAAGGAGGGTGATCGAGATCAGCGAATTGCCGATCACCAGATAGGCGAGGGTTGCCCAAAGCTCCGGCGTCCAGTCGGCCTGCATCCCCTCTGTCACCCAGGCCAGCGGCAGGGTGAAGCCAGCGCCGACGGCGTACTGGATCAGGTTCGCCGGAACCGGGTGCGTGGTGACGCCATAGCGCTTTTCGTACAGCGTGGCGGCGGTTATGCCGATCAGGCCCCCGGCAGCGGCAAGCAGGCCGAGCGGTGGCTCATGCGCGATGCCGGAGCGGGCAAGGATCACCGTGACGGCCCCGCCGAGGCCAAGGGCAAGTCCGAACCAACGGGCACGGCTGACGGTCTCTCCGACCATCCGGGGGGCGATCAGGCTGACGAGGATCGGCTGCAGGCAGACGATGATCGCGACGCCTCCTGCCGACACACCCAGTTTGAAGGCGATGTAGCAGAGGCCGAAATAGGCGACCTGGATCAGGAAGCCGGTGATGGCGATATCGACGACGGCGCGACCCCGCGGAAACCGGGGTTTCAGGATCGGAATCAGGGGCAGCAGGACCAGCACAGCGATGGCGTAGCGGAGTGCGAGCAGCGTGAAGGGCCCGGCGTGCTGAAGGCCGATCTTGGCGATGGCAAAACCTGCGGACCACAGGAGCAGGAAGATGATCGGCGCGGCGAGGAGAAGCGGGCGGGACATGATCCGTTCATCGCCGGTTTCCAGCGTCGAGGCCAGAGGGTGCTTCGTGTCCAAGCGTTGGAGCGAGGGGTTTCACACCCCTCGCGCTCCCCGTGGAGTATTTGCAAAAAGAGCAAGGAGAACTTTAGTCGAATTTTTGAGATCGCTCAGTGCAGGCCCAGTTCCGCCAGCGCCTGCGCCAGATCGGGCGGCAGCGTGTCATCCGTCGCGCGGCCCCGTGGCAGATCGCGCGGGCTGTCCTTGGGATCGAGGTAACGCCAGCCCTGGAAGGGGCGGCGGGGGGCGGCTTCGGTCCGGATCACCTCGCGGTCCATCACAAGGGCACAACGCGGGATGCCGTCGCCGAGGTTGACTTCCTGCAGGTCGAGGATGCGTTGGCGGCAGAGGACGACACCCTTGATCACCCAGTAGAGTGAGCCGCCGTCCAGCACCTCGGCCTCGCGTTTCGGCCACATGCGGGTGACGTGGATCGACCGGCCCTCGGGCCAATGCGGGCGCTGGCTGGTCTGCCAATCCAGGAGGTCCTCGACCGAGTCGGCGCCGACGCAGAGTTTCAGCAGGTTGATCATGCGTCCAATCATAGGCCGCTCTGCAGGGGCTGCAAGTTGACCCGAGGGGGTGAGGGGCGTATCTTGGGCCCTTCGCCGAGCTTATCCACAAGAGACAGAGAGATTCGCCCTGATGTCGCGTTTCGACACCCCTATCGCCGAGCAGATCTGGGACATGAAGTACCGCTTCAAGGAGGCGGACGGGACGCCCATTGACGGGACGGTGGAGGATAGCTGGCGGCGGATCGCCCGGGCCTTGGCCGAGGTGGAGAAGGATCCTGCGAAGTGGGAGGCGGAGTTCTATGCCGCGCTTGATGGGTTCAGGTTCCTGCCCGCCGGGCGGATCACGGCGGGCGCAGGCACGGGGCGGGCGGTCACGCTGTTCAACTGCTTCGTCATGGGCACGATCCCGGACACGATGGTCGGCATCTTCGACAGCCTGAAGGAAGCCGCGCTGACCATGCAGCAGGGCGGCGGCATCGGTTACGACTTCTCCACCATCCGGCCGCGCGGGGCCGAGGTGAAGGGCGTGGCTGCCGATGCCTCGGGGCCCCTGAGCTTCATGGATGTGTGGGACGCGATGTGCCGGACGATCATGTCGGCGGGCAGCCGCCGCGGCGCGATGATGGCGACGATGCGCTGCGACCATCCGGACATCGAGGCCTTCATCGTCGCCAAGCAGGACCCGGCCCGCCTGCGCATGTTCAACCTGTCGGTGCTGGTGACCGATGCCTTCATGGCGGCGGTCAAGGCCGATGGACCGTGGGATCTGGTCTTCGCTGGCCGCGTCTACAAGACCGTCCAGGCGCGCGATCTGTGGAACCGGATCATGCGGTCGACCTTCGACTATGCCGAGCCGGGGGTGATCTTCATCGACCGGATCAACGCAATGAACAACCTCGGCTATGTCGAGACCATCGCCGCGACCAACCCCTGCGGCGAGCAGCCCCTGCCGCCCTATGGCGCCTGTCTCCTCGGCTCGATCAACTTGCCGACGCTGGTGAAGGACGCTTTCGAAACCCATGCCAAGATGGACATGAAGGCGCTGGACCATCTGGTGCGGGTGGCCGTCCGGGCGATGGACAATGTGGTCGACGCCTCGCGTTTCCCGCTGCCCGAACAGGCGGCGGAGGCTCAGGCCAAACGGCGGATCGGCCTTGGGGTCACCGGGCTGGCCGATGCCCTGCTGATGGTCGGCCTGCGCTATGGGTCCGAGGAAGCCGCCAAGGTCACCGAAATCTGGATGCACGCCATCGCGCGGGCGGCCTATCTGGCGTCCGTCGATCTGGCGCAGGAGAAGGGCGCATTTCCGCTGTTCGATGCGAAGGGCTACCTTGCCTCGGGCAGCATGGCGCAGATGGACAAGGATGTGCGCGACGCGATTGCGAAGCACGGCATCCGCAACGCCCTTCTCACCTCGGTCGCGCCGACCGGGACGATCTCGCTTTACGCCGGGAACGTCAGTTCGGGGATCGAGCCGGTCTTCGCCTATGCCTATACCCGCAAGGTCCTGCAGAAGGACGGCTCGCGCACCGAGGAGGAGGTCGTCGACTACGCCGTCCGCCTCTGGCGCGAGAAGCATGGCGACGCACCCCTGCCGGAGCATTTCGTGAACGCCCAGACCCTGCCGCCGCTGGACCACGTCCGGATGCAGGCGGCGGCGCAGAAGTGGGTGGATTCGTCGATTTCCAAGACCATCAACTGCCCGCCGGACATCAGCTTTGACGACTTCAAGGAGGTCTACATGGCCGCCTGGGATCAGGGCTGCAAGGGCTGCACCACCTACCGGCCGAACGACGTGACGGGCTCCGTCCTGACCGTCAGCGAGAAGGAAGCCGCGCCGGTTGCAGCCCAGCCGGTGACGGGGGGCGAGGTGGTCTATCTCTCCGAACCGCTGGACCGCCCCGCCGCGCTGGAAGGCCAGACCTACAAGGTGAAATGGCCGGGGTCGGAACATGCCCTCTACATCACCATCAACGACATCGTGACGGCGGGGCACCGGCGGCCCTTCGAGGTGTTCATCAACTCGAAGAACATGGAGCATTTCGCCTGGACCGTGGCGCTGACCCGGATGATCTCGGCGGTGTTCCGGCGTGGTGGCGATATCTCCTTCGTCGTGGAGGAGCTGAAAGCCGTCTTCGACCCCCGCGGCGGGGCCTGGATGGAGAGCAAGTACATCCCTTCGATCCTCGCCGCCATCGGCGGGGTGATCGAGCGCCACCTGATCGACATCGGCTTCATCGAGGGCGAGGGTCTGGGCCTGAAGTCCGACCCCAAGGCCGAGGTGCTGCGGGTTGGGGAGGCTCCGCGCGGGAAGGCCTGTCCGTCCTGCGGGTCGTATGATCTGCGGATGGTGGAGGGGTGTTTGACCTGCGGGTCCTGCGGGCATTCGAAGTGTGGGTAGGCAAAACTTAACAATTCGCGTGACAGAGTCTGCATGATTTGCTACTTGTAACGCGTCACGTGACCGTTGACTGGCGCGCAGTTTGACTGTCATGTGGCTGGATGCTGGACCCTGATAGAATTCGCAGCCGAGACCTGAAGCGCCTTTTCGAAAAGGGCGATGCATCGGGGATTCGGCCGGACTGGATTCCAAAGGTGAAGCGCATCCTTGGTGCCTTGAACGTAGCCGTCTCGCCGGAGGAGCTGAATCTTCCCGGGTACGGTTGGCACAAACTGAGGGGAGATCGAGAGGGAACGTTTTCCGTCCTGGTCTCAAAAAACTGGAGAGTGACGTTCGGGTGGGATGAACACGGTCCCTATGACGTCGCGTTAGAGGACTATCATGGAAAGTAAGGCGGGCGAGTTGGCTTTCGAACCTCCGCACCCCGGGGAATACATCAAGGAAGATATACTTCCCGCGCTGGACATGAACGCGACGCAACTTGCGGACCATCTTGGTGTTTCCAAGCAAACCGTTTCCAACATCCTGAACGGCAAGCGTCCACTTTCGACGGACATGGCAGTCCGGCTGGGCAAGGCATTCAAGAATGGCGGGCGGTTCTGGCTTGCGCTTCAGATGCAGCATGACCTCTGGCACGCCGAGCGGAAGGGCGGCGCGCCGGTGAAGCCAATCGACTGGACCGACGAACGCGCCGCCTAAACGCTACTTCACCCCGTTTGCCCTTGCGACAAAATCCGTCAGGTGCGGCACATAGTCCTCCGGCCCCGCTCCTCCCTGCGCTACGGCCCCAGCAAAGCTGTTCTTCGCCGCGCTCGCCATCGTGGTGGTGACGGTGGCGGCGTTGGCCATGCTCTCCAGATAGCGCAGGTCCTTCAGTGCGTTCGTCAGGGTAAAGCGGTGGGCCTCGCGGTTGCCCTCCAGCGCGTAGCCCATGAAGGTCTGGTAGAAGCCGCAGTCCATGCGGCCGCCACGGATCACGCTGTCGAATGTCGCAGTGGAGATGCCGACCTTGGTGGCCACGGCCAGAGCCTCGGCATAGATCGCGGCGTAGCCCAAGGAGAGGAAGTTGTTCAGAAGCTTCATCCGGTGCCCGTCGCCGACCCGGCCAATGTGGACGATCTTCCCGGCCCAGGTGGCGATGATCGGTTGAATGCGGGCGAAGACTTCCGGCTCCGCCCCGACCATGCAATCAAGCGTGCCCTCCCAGGCCTCTTTCGGCGTGCGGGAGAGGGGGGCGTCGGCGAAGTGGATGCCTCGCTGGCCAAGGTCGGCGGCAAGGCGTTCGGTGACGGTGGGGTCGGAGGTGGAGCAGTCGACCACCACGCTGCCGGACCTCAGATGCGGGGCCATCCTTGCGACGGCCTCGGAAACCTGGGGAGAGCTGGGAAGCGTGAGGAATACCACGGTTGATGTCGTGGCGAGGCCGTCAAGGTCCGCCTCGACTGCACCCCTGCCGATCAGGTCCTCCACCGGCGCGCGGTTTCGGTGGGCGGTGACGGTCAGGGGGTAGCCCTTCTCGACGATGTTCTTCGCCATGCCGTGGCCCATCAGGCCAAGGCCGATGAAACCGATCTGTTCCTGGGTCATTGCGGTCTCCCTTTGGCAGCAGAGTGCGGCAGGCTGCCCGGGTTGACAATCCGGCGTCAACCGGGCCGACTTGGGCCGATCAGCATGGGAGGCCGAGATGTTCCGCGCACTGGTTCTGGAGAAGGATGGCGATGCCGCCGTGGCTCATCTGCGGGAGCTGGATGACAGCGCGCTGCCTCCGGGCGAGGTGACGGTGGCGGTCGAATATTCGACACTGAACTACAAGGATGGGCTCGCCTTGTCTGCGAACGGCGGGGGGATCGTGCGGGCCTGGCCGCATGTGGCGGGGATCGACTTTGCCGGGACGGTCGAGGCGTCTGACGACGCCCGCTACAAGCCCGGCGACAAGGTCGTGCTGACCGGCTGGCGGGTGGGAGAGACCCACTGGGGCGGCTATGCCCAGAAGGCGCGGGTCAGGGCGGACTGGCTGGTGCCGCTGCCTGCGGGGCTGACCACCCGGCAGGCGATGGCGGTGGGCACGGCAGGGTTCACGGCGATGCTGGCGGTGATGGCTCTGGAGGAGCATGGGCTGACCCCAGAGAAGGGCGAGGTGCTGGTCACTGGGGCGTCGGGTGGCGTGGGGTCGGTCGCGGTCGCGATCTTGGCGAAGCTTGGGTATCAGGTCGCGGCGGTGACGGGGCGGGCGGAGACGGAGGGGTATTTGCGCGACCTTGGTGCCGCGCGGATCGTGGCGCGCGCGGAACTGGCAGAAACGGTGAAGCGGCCGCTGGAAGCCGAAACCTGGGCGGGCTGCGTGGATGCCGTCGGGGGTGCGATGCTGGCGCGGGTGCTGGGGCAATTGAAGCACGGGGCCTCGGCCGCGGCGGTTGGGCTTGCGGGAGGGGCGGCGCTGCCGGCCTCGGTGATCCCGTTCCTGCTGAGGGGGGTGAACCTGCTGGGGATCGACTCGGTGACGGTTCCCTTCGGGCGACGCGTGACCGCCTGGGGGCGGGTTGCCCGTGACCTGCCGATGGAGAAGCTGGAGGCGATGGTCAGGCCGGCGGTTCTGCGGGACCTGCCCGAGCTGGGGGCGGCGATCCTGAAGGGCGGCGTGCAGGGACGGGTCGTGGTGGATGTGAACGGCTGAGAGGTAGCCGGACGACAAAACGGCGCGGCGCCAAACCCGTCGATCCGAAACGACCGACGGATTCAGCGCCAGAGGTCTTGTCGGCCCGGTTCGCGGGCTACAGCGCCTCGCCGAAGGTGCTGGCAACGGCCTCGCGGTGCTTCTTCTCCTCGGCGTCGCTGCGCGCGATCAGGCTGTAGAACATCGGCACCACGAACAAGGTGAACATCGTCCCGATCAGAAGGCCGGTAAAGATCACCAGGCCCATGGCCTGCCGTGCTGCGGCACCCGCGCCTTCGGCGATGATCAGCGGAACCACGGCCAGCGCCATCGCCGCCGTCGTCATCAGGATCGGGCGCAGACGCGTCTTGGCCGCCGCGACAATGGCCTCCCGCCGCGAGGCATGCCTGGTCTCGCGTTGCTGGTTGGCGAACTCGACCATCAGGATGCCGTGCTTGGTGATCAGGCCGATCAGGGTGATCAACCCGACCTGCGTGTAGATGTTCAGCGTACTCAGCCCGAAATACAGCGGCAGCATGGCGCCGAAAATCGACAGGGGCACCGACATCAGGATGATGAACGGATCCCGGAAGCTTTCAAACTGCGCGGCCAGCACGAGGTAGATCACGACCAACGCCGCGCCGAACGCCAGGATGATCGTGTTGCCCTCGGATTTCTCCAGCCGGGACTGGCCGGAATAGTCGATGAAGAACCCATCGGGCAGCACTTCATCGGCAATCCGCTCCAGCTCGGCCAGCGCCACGCCGGTCGACAGGCCGATCATCGGCATGGCCGTCAGCGAAGCGGAGTTCAGCTGGTTGAACTGCTCGATCGAGGCGGCCGCAGCCGTGGGCGTGATCGACACGATCGACGACAGCGGGATCATCGCGCCGGACCGCGCCCGGACAAAGAACTCTCCCAGCCGTTCGGGGTTGTCGCGCCAATCCTGCGGGACCTGGGTGATGATGTCATAGCTGTTCGAATCGCGGTCGAACTGCGCCACCGCCCCGCCGCCAACCAGAAGACCCAGGGTCGAGCCTATGTCGCTGACCGACACGCCAAGCAGCGCGGCCCGGTCCCGGTCGATGGTGACGCGCACCTGAGGGGCGTCGAAGGACAGGCTGTTCTGCACCACGATGAACATGCCAGACTGCATCGCCTTGGCGCGAATCTCGTCGGCGATCTCGACCACGCGTTCGGGATTGTGGATCGACTGGATCACCATGGCGATGGGCAGACCGCCCCCTGCGCCCGGAAGCGACGGTGGGGCGAAGACAAAGCTCTGCAGGCCCGGGGTCCCGTCAAGAATGCCCTGGATTTCCTGCTGGATCTCTTTCTGGCTGCGCTCGCGTTCGGCCCAGTCCTTGAGAGCCCAGATATAAAAGCCGGTATTCGCGGCACCGCCCATCCCTGCGACCGAGAAGGATGTCCGTGTTTCCTCGATCCCGGCCGTGCGCCGGGCGACTTCCTGGGTGAAGGCGTCGGTGTAGGACAGGGTCGCATACCGCGGGCCGTTCATGATCGCGAACAGCGCCCCACTGTCTTCTTCAGGCGCCAGTTCGGACGAGGTGTTGACAAACATGAAGCCGGTGACGCCCAGAAGGACTGCAACCATGAGCAGCGTGACCGGGCGGTAATCCAGCGAAGAGGACACGCGGCGTTCGTACCAGTTGGACAGTCCGTTCAACGTGCGGTCCACAATACGCTGGAAACGGCCCGGTTCGCCCGAATGCAGGATGCGTGCGGACATGGCGGGGGTGATGGTCAGGGCGACCAGGCCGGAGATGATGACCGACCCGGCCAGCGTCAGCGCGAATTCGGTGAACAGCGCCCCCGTAAGACCCCCCGTGAAAGCCAGAGGCGTCAGCACGGCCGCAAGCGTGATCGTCATCGCAATCACCGGGCCTGTAATCTCTTTCATGCCGACGATAGCCGCCTGAGCGGGTCGCATCCCGTCGTCAATGTGGCGGTGTATGTTCTCCACCACCACGATGGCGTCGTCCACGACGAGGCCGATGGCAAGCACCATCGCGAGGAGCGTCAGGAGGTTGATCGAATAGCCCAGCGCAAGCATGATCGCGCAGACGCCGATCAGCGACAGCGGGATGGTCACGATCGGCATGACGACCGACCGGAACGACCCCAGGAACAACAGGATCACAATCATCACGATGACCACGGCCTCGGCGATGGTCGCGAAAACCTCGGAAATCGAGGCCGAGATCGTCTCGGTCGAATCGTAGACCAGGCTGATCGTCATTCCCTGCGGCAGCGTGGAAATCAGCGACGGGAGCGCCTCGTTGACATTCGTTGCGACATCAAGCTGGTTCTCGCCGGGCGCGGGGATAATGCCGATGAAAGTGCCGGGTTCGCCCGCGAAGGTCACGATCGCGTCGGTCGTGCCCGAGGCAAGCTCGATCCGGGCGACGTCGCGCAGACGCACCACGCCGTTCTCGCCCTGCACCAAAGGCAATGCACCGAAGGATTCGGGGGTCTGGATCGTGCTGTCCAGGGTCAGCGAATAGGTGAAATATTCGTTCTCGGTCTTTCCGGGAGCGGACAGGAAATTCGACGACCGGATCGCTGCCAGCACCTCGGGCGCAGTCACACCGCGCGACGACAGTTTGAGCGGGTCAAGCCAGACGCGCATCGCGAACTTCTGTGCGCCCAGGATATCCATCTGCGCGACGCCCTGAATGTTCGTCACCCGTGGCCGAACTACACGTTCAAGATATTCGTTCAGCTCCTCGGGCGACATGTTCGGGTTCTGCACCGCGAGATACATGAGCGCGAAGGTTTGTCCGGTTCCTTTGACGATCACCGGATCCTCGGTGTCTTGCGGCAACTGGCCACTGACTTGCTGCACCTTGGACATCACTTCGGTCAACGCGACGTCGGGGTCGGCGCCAAGCTGCATCTGCACGGTGACGACCGAGGCCGACTGTCGCGACTGGCTTGTGATGTATTCGACATTCTCGGTGGTCGAGACGGCGGCAGCGATCGGCGAAGTGACGAAGCCCTGGATCAGGTCGGGCGAAGCGCCGGGATAGATGGTGGTGATCGTGATCACGCTTTCCGAGACTTCCGGATACTGCCGCACCGGCAGGTTCAGCACCGAGGCGAGCCCGAGGAACAGGATCAGCGCCGCCAGAACCGTGGACAGGACGGGTCGCCGAATGAAGATTTCCGAGAAATGCATCGGTTGCCCCTATTCGCCGGCTGTCGTCAGATCGACGGAGTCGTCGATCGCAACCGCTGCTCCGTTCGACAACCGGTTCTGCCCTGATGTCACGATCTGATCTCCGGCCGCGAGGTTCGAGGTCACCTCGATCTGGCCACCGTTGCGTCGCCCGGTCTGGACAAAGACCTGATCGGCAGTCAGCGCGTCACCCTCGCCCTTGCGCAGGACATAGACATAGCTGCCGTAGAGGCTTGCGACGATGGCGGTCTGCGGCAAGGCGATCACGCCCGCTTCGACCGGCAGCGCCACACGCACCCGCAGGAACTGCCCCGGCAAGAGCTTGCCCGAGGGATTGCTCACCTCGGCCCGAACCTTGACCAGGCGCGAATTCGGGTCGACCTGCGGTTCGATCGCGATGATCTTGCCATCGGCGCTGAAGGCATCGACTTCGGTCGTGACCGTGACCGTCTGGTCCAGCGCGACGACCGCGAGCTGTTGTTCCGGTATGGTGAAATCAACATACATCCGTTCAAGGTCCTGCAGCGTCGCGTAGATCGTTCCCGGCACGACGTACTGGCCTTCCTCGACCCGCGGAATCCCGACCATGCCCCCAAAGGGTGCGCGGGATTGTTTGGCATCAAGCGACGTCTGCAGCTGGGCCACCTGCGCCAGCGCGCTTTCCACCTGCGCTGCGGCTGCTTCCAGCGTGGTCGCCGCGCCAACCCCTCGCGAGGTCAGCGTCTGCGCTCTGTCCGCCTCGGCCCGAGCCACGGAAAGCGCGGCCTCGCCCGCAGCCAGTCCCGCGCGTTCTGCCTTGTCATCGATCTGAAGCAGAACCTGACCCTCGGTCACTATGTCGTTCGACGCGAAATCAATGCTTCCAATCAGGCCGCTGGATTCGATGGCCAGGTCAACCCCACGCGCGGAAATCGCCGTGCCCACCGCTTCGAAACCTGGCTTCCATTCCATCGGCTCGACGGTCATGACCGTGACAGGCACCGGCGGCGGCACTGCCGCCGCCATGAACTGTGCGATCATCCCTTCGCGGAAGGATTTGAACCAGACGATACCCCCGGCGATCAGACCAAGCAGGATCACGGCAATGAACAGGCGTTTAAACATGTCTGTCTCTTGTCTGAAAAAGAAAGGGAAACGGGCCGGCGCGAGACCCGAAGCGGTTTGGTGCCACATTAACATTGGAGAAGAACTTCAGAAGTGCAAGCGCAGGATAAAACACTGCTTGTGCTTTCCTGCATTCCTTCAGGGGTGCGGAGGGAACCTCGATACAAAGAAGGAGGTCGAAGTTTCTTCTGAGCCAGAACGAACGGATGAATGCGCCATCCCGGCGGCGATATCTGCGAGATGCGATCCAGCCGATAGTGGCGGCACAGGACCTGATCGGGGTCGGCCGAACCACCGGGATGCGGCTACATCATCCATTCGATCGGCAGGCGGGCAAGTAGACCGAGGGCGAAGCGCTTGATCGCGTTGGAGCCGGGTTCGTCGCTGACCGGGGTGGTGGCGTCGGTGCCGGTCCAGGTGAGGGCACCGTCGGGGTTGAGGCCGACCTGCCAGGAGGCGTCGGCGGCGCCACCGTCAAGCGCGCCCGCAATGGCATCGGCGAGGGTGGGGCTTTCGATCCAGAAGCCCATCTCGCAGTTCAGCCAGACCGAGCGGGGGTCGAAGTTGAAGGAGCCGACGAAGACGGCGCGGCGGTCGACGGCGAAGACCTTGGCATGGAGGCTCGCGCCGGAACTGCCGAGGAGGCCGAGCGCCTTGCGTTCCTCCTCGCTGCGGGGGGTACGGCGAAGCTCGTAGACCTCGACACCGGCAGAGAGGAGGGGCGCGCGGTACTTGCCATAGGCGGCGTGGACGGGGAGGACGTCGGTGGCTTCGAGGCTGTTCGTCAGGATGCGGACGCGGAGGCCCTGGCGGGCGGCGAAGGCGAGGCGCTCGGTGCCCTCGCGGCCGGGGACGAAATAGGCGGAGATCACGTCGATGGACTGCCGGGCCTGGCCGATAAGCGGGCCTAGGGCGGTGGCGAGGAGCGTGCCCGCGGGGGCGTCGCCCAGGGCCTTGCGGGGATCGTCGGAGAGGAGGGTGACCGGGACCCATTCGAGTTCGAGCGTGTTGGCGAGCATGCCTTGGACGAGGCGGCTTTCGCTGACCGACCGGGCGTAGGCGGCGGTATCGGGGTCGGCCTCTGCCTCGGTCGAGGCGGTGTCGAGGGCGGAAAGGTCGGGGGGTGGGGTGACGAGAATTTCGTGCGGATAGGCGCCGGCGCTGTTCCAGTAGGCGTCGAAATCCGTGGCGACCGCGTCCACGACGGCGCCGGTGGCCAGCACGTCGAAGTCGGAATACTGGGTCTCGGCATCGCGGGCGAAATAGATGTCGCCGATGTTGCGGCCGCCGACGATGGTGGCGACGCCGTCCACGGTGAAGGACTTGTTGTGCATCCGCCGGTTGATGCGCGGGAAGTCGAGGAGATAGGACAGCGCGCGGGGGGAGCGCAGGGAGAACGGGTTGAACACGCGGACCTCGAAGGTCGGCAGCGTGTTCAGGGCGGTAAGCTCAGCGTCGAGGTCGGGGGTGCCGTTGTCGTCGACCAGCAGGCGGACGCGGACGCCACGGTCGGCGGCGGCTTTCAGTTCCTTCAGAAGCGAAAGGCCGGTGCTGTCGCGTTGCCAGATGTAGTAGCGGGCGTCGATCGACTGTTCGGCGGCGCGGGCCAGCGCCATGCGGGCGGCATAGGCCTCGATCCCGGGCCAGAGCGGGCGAATGCCGCTGAGACCGGGATGGGCAGCGGCCTGGGGCAGCACGGCGCTCCCGAGCGGGGTCGCGGGGTCGGGTGCGATGGAGTGGGTTTCGGTCCGACCCTCGTTCGAAGGCAGGCGCAAGAGGTAGCGCGCCAGGGCCAGGGCGAGAACAAGAAAAAGAAGGATCACGAAGAAACGGCGCATCAGATTTCCTCCACTGCGAGGACGCCCTGCATGGCTTTGATCGCGCCCTTGATCTGGGGCGTGACGGGGTACTGGCCGGGAAGGTCGATGTCGATCTCGCGGCCTTCGGGGTCGGTAACGCAAAGCGTGATGGCGGCACGGGTACGGGCGGACGTGTTGGCGAGGAGGGCGGCGAGGGAGGTTGCCGCCTCTGGCCGGACGAGGTGGATGCGCAGGTCCTGCGCGCCTGCGGTTGCCGTGGCGGCGTCGATGGGCGTAATGCCTTGCGCGAGGAGCTTGAGGGTTTCGCCCTCAAGCTCGGCCTTGACGGTGAGGACGACGTTGGACCCGGCGTCGAGGTAGTCGCGCGAGGCTTCGAGGACGTCGGAGAAGCAGGTGACTTCGAAAAGCCCGGTGGGGTCGGACAGCTGGATGAAGGCGAAGCGGTTGCCCTTGGCGGACTTGCGTTCCTGCCGCGACGACACCGACCCAGCCAGCTTGGCGATGCAGGGGCCGCGTTCGGCTTTCACGGTGACTTGCGTCAGCGTCTCGACGCCCTTCTTGCGCAGCGCGGACATGTAATCGTCAAGCGGGTGGCCGGAGAGGTAGAAGCCGATGGCCTGATGTTCCTGCGCCAGGCGTTCCACCGGGAGCCAGTCGTCGCGGAACGGCAGCCGGGGTTCGGGGATGTCGGCCCCACCGGTGCCAAAGAGCGAGTTCTGGGCCGAACCGGCGGCTTCGTGAATGGCGGCGGAATAGGCGACAAGCGCGTCCAGCGCCTCGAACACGCGGGCGCGGTTGGGGTCGAGCTGGTCGAAAGCCCCGGCGCGGGCGAGCATTTCCAAGGGGCGCTTGCCGATGCGTTTCAGGTCCACCCGGCGGGCGAAGTCGAAGAGGGTGGCGAAGGGTTTGTCTTGGCGTGCTTCGGTGATCAGGCGCATGGCCTCGACGCCGACGTTCTTCAAGGCACCAAGGCCGTAGACCACGGCACCGTCGCGAACGGTGAAAGTGGCCAGCGAGTCGTTGACGGAAGGTGCAATCGTGGCAAGGCCCAGCTTGTCGACCTCACGCTTGTAGACGGCCAGCTTGTCGGTGAGGTGGATGTCGCAGTTCATCACCGCCGCCATGAACTCGGCCGGGTAGTTGGCCTTGAGATAGGCGGTCTGGTAGCTGACCACGGCATAGGCGGCGGCGTGGGATTTGTTGAAGCCGTAGTTGGCGAATTTTTCCAGCAGGTCGAAGACCTCGCCCGCCTTCTTGGCGTCGATCCCGTGCGTGATCTTGCAGCCCTCGATGAACTTCGGGCGTTCCTTGGCCATCTCCTCGGCGATCTTCTTGCCCATGGCGCGGCGGAGAAGGTCGGCGCCGCCAAGGGAATAGCCGCCATGACCTGCGCAATCTGCATCACCTGTTCCTGATAGACGATGATGCCCTGGGTCTCGGCAAGGATGTGGTCGATGGTCGGGTGGATGGATTCGAGGTCGCGGAGGCCGTTCTTCACCTCGCAATAGGTCGGGATGTTCTCCATCGGGCCGGGGCGGTAAAGCGCCACCAGCGCCACGATATCCTCGATGCAGGTCGGCTTCATCCTGCGGAGCGCGTCCATCATGCCCGAGCTTTCGACCTGGAAGACGGCGACGGTCTTGGCACTGGCGTAGAGGTCGTAGGACGGTTTGTCGTCCAGCGGGATCAGGTTGATGTCGAACTCCACCCCCCGCAGCTTCAGGAGGTCCATCGCGTTCTGGATGACGGTGAGGGTCTTGAGGCCGAGGAAGTCAAATTTCACCAGACCGGCGGCTTCGACCCATTTCATGTTGAACTGGGTGGCGGGCATGGTCGAGCGCGGGTCGCGATACAATGGCACCAGCTGGTCAAGCGGGCGGTCGCCGATCACCACACCGGCGGCATGGGTGGAAGCGTTGCGGTAGAGGCCCTCGATCTTGGCGGCGTAGTCGAGGAGGCGGCCGACGACCTCTTCCTTCGCGGCTTCGCGCAGGCGGGGTTCGTCGGCCAGTGCCTTGGTAATGCTGACGGGTTTCACCCCTTCGACCGGGATCATCTTCGACAGCTTGTCGACGTGGCCGTAGGACATCTGCAACACGCGGCCTACGTCGCGGACGGCGGCTTTCGAAAGAAGCGCGCCGAAGGTGATGATCTGGGCCACCTTGTCGGACCCGTATTTCTGCTGGACATAGGTGATCACCTCTTCCCGGCGATCCATGCAGAAGTCGATGTCGAAGTCGGGCATCGAGACGCGTTCCGGGTTCAAGAAGCGTTCGAAGAGAAGGGCGTAGCGCAGGGGGTCGAGGTCGGTGATGGTCAGGGCATAGGCGACGAGGCTGCCCGCGCCAGAACCCCGGCCCGGGCCGACGGGGATGTTGTGGTCCTTGGCCCATTTGATGAAGTCAGCCACGATCAGGAAGTAGCCGGGGAAGCCCATCTTCTCGATGATCGAAAGCTCGAAATCGAGGCGGGCTTGGTATTCCTCGGGCGTGGCGGAATGGGGGATGACTTTGAGGCGGGCCTGCAGGCCTTCGTTGGCCTGGCGGCGGAGTTCCTGCACCTCGTCATCGGCGAAGCGCGGCAGGATCGGCTTGCGCTTCTGGGCGGCATAGGCGCAGCGTTTCGCGATTTCGACGGTATTCTCCAGCGCCTCGGGCAAGTCGGCGAAGAGGGCGGCCATCTCCGCCTCGGACTTGAAGTAGTGTTGCGGTGTCAGGCGGCGGCGGGGCTGCTGCTGGTCGACATAGGCGCCTTCGGCGATGCAGATCAGGGCGTCGTGCGCCTCGAAGAGGTCGGTCTTGGGGAAGTAGACGTCGTTGGTGGCGACCAGCGGCAGGTTCAGTTCATAGGCGAGGTCGATGGCCCCGCGTTCGGCGAGGGCTTCGGTTTCGGGCAGCGCGCCGCCGGGGCCGGGGTGGCGTTGCAACTCGACGTAGAGGCGGTTCGGGTAAATCTGCGCCAGGCGTTCGAGGATGCCGCGGGCCTTGGCCTGCTGGCCGGTGGCGTGGAAGCGGCCAAGCGGGCCTTCGGGGCCGCCGGTGAGGCAGATCAGGCCCTCGGCGTTTTGCTGGAGTTCGTCGAGGGTGACTTGCGGCAGGTTGGCGGAGCCGGTCATCGCGCCGTCGATGTAGAGCCGCGTGTTGAGCCGCATCAGGTTCATGTAGCCCTGTTCGTCCTGCGCGAGGAGGACGATGGGGGCAGGCAGGCGGGGCTTTTCACCCGGCTGGGCGGGGTCGTGGGCGATGCTGATCTGGCAACCGACGATGGGCTGGACCCCGGCGCCCATGGCGGTGACCGAGAACTCCAGTGCGGCGAACATGTTGTTGGTGTCGGTTACTGCGACGGCGGGCATGTTCTGCGCGGAGCAGAGGCCTACAAGCTTCTTCACCGGCACCGCGCCTTCGAGGAGCGAGTGTTCGGTATGGGTCCGCAGGTGGATGAATCGAGGGTTCGCGCCGGGCATGGACAAGGGTTACCCGGCCCGGGGCGGTGGGGGAAGACCCAATGGATCACCACCTTCGGGAGGGACCAGCTTGCTACAGGCGGCCAACCGGACACCGACGCCCGCTTTCCGGGCCGATTGTGGCGGAATCTTCGGAAAATCCTGAAAACAGCTTCGCCTTTTGGCGAGGAATTTGTTCTTGCCTTGAATCGGCAGGCCGCGCTTGATGGAATGACAACGACAATGGGCGCGTGGCCCGCTTTACGCCGCATCGGGCGGCCACGCAGACAGCCTTTATGGGGAGACCGCGGCGGGCTGACGAATGAGCATAGCGTTTCTGTTGAACGGAACGCCGGTTCGCATCGAGGGGGAGGCCCCGACGCGGACGCTCCTTGATTGGCTGCGTTCGGGCGGCCTGACCGGGACCAAGGAAGGCTGCAACGAAGGCGACTGCGGGGCCTGCACCGTGATGGTGACGGATGCCTCGGGGTCGAAGGCGCTGAACGCCTGCATCCTGTTCCTGCCGCAACTGCATGGCAAGGCGGTGCGGACGGTCGAGGGGATCTCGGGACCGAAGGGTGAGATGCATCCGGTGCAGGTGGCGATGGTGTCGCATCACGGGTCGCAGTGCGGGTTCTGCACGCCGGGCTTTGTGGTGTCGATGGCGGTTGCGCATCTGAACGGCGACCGGGCGCATGATGATGCGCTGGCGGGGAACCTGTGCCGCTGCACCGGCTATGCGCCGATCATCCGGGCGGCGGAAGCGGCGGCGGGGGAAGCCGTGCCGGAGTGGATGAAGGCCGACCGCGCGGCAGTCGCGGAATTTGCGGCGGGCGAGGCGGGGGTGTTCCGGCCTGCGGATTCCGATGCTTTGGCGGACTGGTACCTGGCCAACCCGGATGCCGTTCTGGTGGCGGGCGCGACGGATGTGGGGCTGTGGGTGACGAAGCAGCTGCGCGACCTGACGCCGGTGGCGTTCCTGAATGGCGTCAAGGATCTGCAGGGAATCGAGGTGCAGGGCGGGCAGTTGCATGTCGGCGCCTGCGTCACCATCGACGCGCTACGCGAGGCGGTGGCAGAGCGGATGCCCTCGTTCGGCGAGATGCTGCGGCGCTATGCTTCGGTGCAGGTGCGCAACGCGGCGACGATTGGCGGGAACATCGCGAACGGCTCGCCCATCGGGGACGGGCCTCCGGCGCTGATCGCGCTTGGGGCCACGCTGCATCTGCGCCGGGGCGACGAGATGCGGTCGATGCCGCTGGAGGATTTCTTCATCGAGTATCGCAAGCAGGACCGGATGCCGGGCGAGTTCGTGGCGGGGGTGTCCTTCCCCGAGCGGGCCGATGCGCTGCGCTGCTACAAGATTTCCAAGCGGTTCGACCAGGATATCTCGGCGGTCTGCGGGTGCTTCAACGTGACGGTCGAGGATGGCCGGGTTATCGAAGCGCGGATCGCGTTCGGGGGTATGGCGGGGGTGCCGAAGCGGGCTGCGATGGCGGAAGCGGCACTGGTGGGGCGTGACTGGACCGAAGCCACGGTCGAGGCGGCGGCAGAGGCGATGGCGGGGGATTTCACCCCGATGACCGACATGCGCGCGAGTGCGGGCTACCGGATGCTGACGGCGCAGAACCTGATGCGGCGCTATTTCCAAGACCTGAACGGAACGCCGGTTTCGGTGCTGGAGGTGACGGCATGAGCGTGGGCAAACCCTTGCCGCATGACGCGGCGCCGCTGCATGTCAGCGGGCAGGCGCGCTATATCGACGACCTGCCCTTCCCGGCCAATGCCCTGCACCTGGCCTTCGGTCTGTCCACGGTCGCGCATGGCGAGATCGCCGGGATCGACCTTTCCGCCGTGCGGGCGGCGCCGGGGGTCGTGGCGGTGCTGTCGGCGGAAGACTTGCCGGACATGCCGGATTGCTCACCTTCCGCACATGACGAGCCGCTTCTGGCGGTGGGCACGGTGCATTACGTCGGCCAGCCGGTGTTTCTGGTCGTCGCCGACAGTCATCTGGCGGCGCGCAAGGCAGCCCGGCTGGGCAAGATCACCTACCGTGAGTTGCCCGCCCTGTTGACCGTGGACGCGGCGCTGGCGGCGGACAGCCGGTTCGAAGGCGGGCCGATCATCTGGCAAAAGGGTGACGCAGCAGCCGGGATTTCCGGTGCCCCGCATCTTGTCGAAGGATCGTTCGAGGTCGGCGGGCAGGAGCATTTCTACCTGGAAGGCCAGGTCGCGGCGGCGACGCCGACCGAGGGTGGCGACATGATCGTCCATTCCTCGACCCAGCACCCGACGGAAGTGCAGCACAAGGTCGCCCATGCGCTGCATCTGCCGATGAGCGCGGTGCGCGTGGAGGTCCGGCGGATGGGCGGCGGGTTCGGCGGCAAGGAGTCTCAGGGCAACGCGCTGGCGATTGCCTGCGCGGTGGCGGCGCGTGCGACGGGTCGTCCGTGCCGGATGCGCTATGACCGCGACGACGACATGGTGATCACCGGCAAGCGGCACGACCTGCGCATCCTGTATCGCGCGGGGGTGGATGATCAGGGGCGCATCCTGGGGCTGGAGTTCACCCATCTTTTCCGCTGTGGCTGGTCGCTGGATCTGTCGATGCCGGTCGCGGACCGGGCGATGCTGCACGCCGACAACTGTTATCACCTGCCGCATATCCGCATTGAATCGCACCGGCTGAAGACCAACACCTGTAGCGCCACCGCCTATCGCGGCTTCGGCGGGCCGCAGGGGATGGTCGGGATCGAGCGGGTGATGGACCATGTGGCCTATGCCGTCGGGCGGGAACCGCTGGAGGTGCGCAAGGCCAATTTCTACCGCGAGATGGCTGATGCCGGAGCCTCCGGCGGGGATATTTCCGGACAGAAAATACCGCAGACCACGCCCTATCACATGCCGGTGGAGGATTTCATCGGGCATGAGCTGGTGGCAGAGCTGGAGCGGACCTCTGGCTACCGGGCGCGGAAGGCGGAGATTGCTGCGTGGAACGCAGGCTCGCCCGTGTTGAAGCGGGGGATTGCGCTGACGCCGGTGAAGTTCGGGATCAGCTTCACTCTGACCTGGCTGAACCAGGCGGGGGCCTTGGTGCATGTCTATCAGGACGGCTCCATCGCGCTGAACCATGGCGGGACCGAGATGGGACAGGGGCTGTTCCAGAAGGTCGCGCAGGTGACGGCATCGGTCTTCGGGGTGGATGCGGGGGTGGTGAAGATCACCGCGACCGATACCGCGAAAGTGCCGAATACCTCGGCCACGGCGGCGTCTTCGGGGTCGGACCTGAACGGGATGGCGGCGAAGGCGGCGGCGGAGACGATCAAGGCGCGGCTGGCGGAGTTCATGGCCGAAAGGCATCAGGTCAAGCCGGAGACGGTGACCTTCGTCGATGGCATGGTGAAGGTGGCGGGCGAGACCTATCCTTTCGCGCAGGTGGTGGCCTGGGCCTATCAGGCGCGAGTCAGCCTGTCCTCGACCGGGTTCTATGCCACGCCGAAGATCGTCTGGGACCGGGTCAAGGGCGCGGGGCGGCCGTTCTTCTACTTCGCCTATGGCGCGGCGGTGACCGAGGTGGTCATCGACCGGCTGACCGGCGAGAACCGTATCCTGCGGGTGGATATCCTGCATGACACCGGGACCAGCCTGAACCCGGCCCTGGATATCGGTCAGGTCGAGGGTGCCTATGTGCAGGGCGCGGGCTGGCTGACGACCGAGGAATTGGTCTGGGACGGGAAGGGGAGGCTGACGACCCATGCCCCCAGTACCTACAAGATTCCGGCCTGTTCGGACCGGCCCCGGGATTTCCGGGTGGCGCTGTGGGGCAAGGCGAACCGGGAAGACTCGGTCGGCAAGTCGAAGGCGGTGGGGGAACCTCCGTTCATGCTGGGAATCTCGGCGCTTTATGCCCTGTCGGATGCGGTGGCGGCTTGTGGCGACGGGTCGGTGTACCCGGCGCTGGACGCCCCGGCGACGGCGGAGCGGGTGCTGATGGCTGTGCGGAGGGTCGAGGGTGTTTGACCTTGCCGCCCTGTCCGCCGCGCTGGCCGCCCATGGGCGCGTCGCACGGGTGGTGATTGCCGCGCATGACGGATCGTCCCCGCGCGAGGTGGGCGCGGCGATGCTGGTCTGGGAAGGCGGGCAGTCGGGCACTATCGGCGGTGGGGCTTTGGAATTCGCGGCGGTGACGAAGGCACGGGACTGGCTGGCGGCAGGTGCCTTGTCTGCGGAGCCACGGGTCGAGCGGGTGCCGCTGGGTCCGGCGCTGGGCCAGTGCTGCGGCGGGGCAGTGACCCTGTGGAGCGAGATTTTCGATGCGCTGCCGGAAACGGTGGCGGGTGTCGTGGCGCGCGGGCCGGGCACGATGCCGCTGGCGGTGAAACGGGTGCTGGCGGCGGCTCGCGGTCAGGGCGTGAAGCCTGCGCCCGGGCTGGTCGCGGGCTGGCTGGTGGAACCCATGGCCGAGGCCGAGCGGCAGGTCTGGATCTGGGGCGCGGGGCATGTCGGCCGGGCGCTGGTCAATGTGCTGGCGCCCTTGCCGGGGATCGCGTTGACCTGGGTGGATACCGGGCCGGAGCGGTTTCCGGGCGAGGTGCCGGAGGGGGTGACCCCGGTCTGGGCGCGCGAACCGGAGGCGCTGGCGGCGCATGCGCCGGTGACGGCGGAGCATCTGATCGTCACCTATTCGCATGCGCTGGACCTGGAACTGTGTCACCGGCTGCTGGGCCGGGGGTTCCGCTGGCTGGGGCTGATCGGGTCGGCAACCAAATGGGCGCGCTTCCGGTCGCGTCTGGCGGCGCTGGGTCACTCCCGGCTTGAGATCAACCGGATTACCTGCCCCATCGGGGACGTGAGCCTGGGCAAGCACCCGCAGGCGATTGCCATCGGAGTGGCACAACAACTATTGAAGAACAAACACAAATCCGAGACGGAGATCGCGGATGACAGGGATGGAAAAGGGCAGCACGGGCGTTCGGCCTGAACTGCTGAAGGTAAGCGGAATCACCAAGGCCTATCCGGGCGTGGTGGCGAACAGCGATGTGTCCTTCTCGATCGGAGAGGGCGAGATTCACGCGCTTCTGGGTGAGAACGGGGCGGGCAAGTCGACCATGGTCAAGATGATCTATGGTCTGATCCGGCCCGACTCTGGCCAGATGACGCTGCGCGGGGCGGCCTACACTCCGGCGAAACCGGCGGGGGCGCGGCGGTTGGGCGTGGCGATGGTGTTCCAGCACTTCAGCCTGTTCGAGGCGCTGAACGTGGCGGAGAACGTCGCGCTGGGCATGGAGAACCCACCGCCGATGCGGGAGCTTTCGGCGCGGATCAGGGCGGTCAGCGAGGAATACGGGCTGCCCTTGGACCCGTCGCGGATGGTTGGCGACCTGTCGGCGGGGGAGCGGCAGCGGGTGGAGATCATCCGGTGCCTGCTGCAGGACCCGAAGCTGTTGATCATGGACGAGCCGACCTCGGTGTTGACGCCGCAGGAGGTGGAGATCCTGTTCCGCACGCTGCGGCAGCTTTCGGCCGAGGGGACGGCGATCCTGTATATCAGCCACAAGCTGGAGGAGATCCGCAGCCTCTGCGACGAGGCTACGATCCTGCGGCGCGGCAAAGTGGTGGCTACCTGCACCCCGCGCGAAAAGACCGCGCGTGAACTGGCGGAGCTGATGGTCGGGGAGGCGCTGAAGACGCCGGAGCGGCGGGCGGCGGAAAAGGGCGAGGTGGCGCTGGGCGTTTCGGACCTTTCGGCGGAGTCGCCGATCCAGTTCGGCACTTCGCTGAAAGGGATCAGCTTCACGGTGGCGAAGGGCGAGGTTCTGGGCATCGCCGGGGTGGCCGGAAACGGACAAGATGAGCTTTTGCTCGCATTATCGGGTGAGTTGAAGGCCGCACCGGACAAGGTGCGGATCGCGGGCCATGCGGTGGGCGATCTGGGGCCGGTGGACCGGCGCAAGGCCGGGCTGGTGGCCGCACCGGAGGATCGCTACGGCCATGCGGCGGCACCGGACATGTCTTTGGTGGAGAACGCCTTCCTGACGGCGGGGGTCCGCAAGGGGCTGGTGAAGAACGGCTTTGTCGACTGGGCCGGAACGCGGGCTTTCGCTGAAGAGATCATCGCGGGATATGACGTGCGCACCCCCGGCCCGGATGTGGCGGCACGGGCGCTGTCGGGCGGGAACCTGCAGAAATTCCTGATGGGGCGCGAGTTGATGCAGGGCGCGAGCGTGATCGTGATCAACCAGCCGACCTGGGGCGTGGATGCGGCGGCGGCGGCGCAGATCCGACAGTCGATCCTCGACCGGGCGGGCGAAGGTGCTGCGGTGGTGGTGATCAGCCAGGACCTCGACGAGCTTTTGGAGGTGTCGGACAGCTTTGCCGCGCTGAACGAGGGGCGGCTGACGAAGCCCAGGCCCACCGAGGGTCTGACGATGGACGAGATCGGCCTGATGATGGGCGGGGCACATGGCATGGAGGTCGCGCATCATGTGGAGTGAGGCACAAAACTCTTCGAAGAGTTTTGCAAATTCCTTCGAAGGAATTTGCGGCCAGGCGGTGATGTCATGCTGAGGCTTGAGAAGCGCCCGACCCAAAGCCGGTTCTGGCTTTATGCGACACCGCCGGTGGCGGTGCTGCTGACGATGATCGCCGGGGGTATCCTGTTCGCCGCGATGGGCAAGAACCCGTTCGAGGTGATCCGCACGATCTTCTGGGATCCGATGTTCGGCGAGTTCGCCTTTTACCTGCGCGGGCAGCTCTTGGTGAAGGCGGGGCCGCTGATCCTGATCGCCATCGGCCTTGCTTTGGGCTTCCGGGCGGGGATCTGGAATATCGGGGCCGAGGGTCAGTACATCATGGGGGCGATCTGCGGGGCCGCAGTGGGCCTTGCGGTCTTCCCGACCGAGAACCGGCTGATCTTTCCGGTGATGGTGATCGCGGGCGCGTTCGGCGGCTGGGCCTGGGCGATGATCCCGGCGATATTGAAGACGCGGTTCAACACGAACGAGATCCTCGTGTCGCTGATGCTGGTCTATGTGGCCGAGACGATCCTCGCCAAGGCCTCGACCGGGTTCCTGAAGAACCCCGAGGGGATGGGGTTTCCGGGAAGCCGGAATTTCTCCAGCTATCCGGCGGCGCAAAACAGCTATCTCTATGAGCCGCTTGGCCTGCATTGGGGCGGCGTGGCGGCCTTGGTGACGGCGGTTCTGGCCTATATCCTTCTGACCCGGCATCAGGCGGGGTTCCAGATCAGGCTGGCGGGGCAAGCCCCGAGGGCGGCGCGGTTCCATGGTGTCAGCCCGACGCGGCTGGTGGTGCTGTGCATGGGCATTTCCGGCGCGCTGGCCGGGCTGGCGGGAATGTTCGAGGTGACCGGCCCGGCGGGGCAGATCAGCATCGACTTCAATACCGGCTACGGTTTCACGGCGATCATCGTCGCCTTTCTTGGCCGGCTGAACCCGCTGGGGATCGTGCTGGCCGGGTTCCTGATGGCCTTGACCTATGTCGGCGGCGAGATGGCCTCGACCAACCTTGGCCTGCCGGATGCGGCGATCCAGGTGTTCCAGGGGATGCTCTTGTTCTTCCTCCTCGCGGTGGATGTGTTGACGAACTATCGGTTCCGGCTGGCGGTGGGGGTGAAGGCATGATCAGCGCAACTTCAGCCAAACTCTTGGCCATTGTGGCTGCCGTGGTTTGCGTGGTGATTGGCTACCACGCTCCAATCATAGGTATTTTCGCAATCGTTTTCTTGTTCCTCCTATCCGTGGCATTGCAAGCCTTCAGCACTGCCACGGTGACGGAAGTGCTTGAGAATTCACATCGAGCAATGAAACGAATTCTCATCGGAGAGGAGGGCGCTTGGCTAAGGCGCGCTCCGTGGCTTGGGTTGCTATCTGGCGCAGCTCTGCGTTCGGGTCATGATTTGATACTTGGTTGGGGAGCGCATTGAGATGGACTTTGGTGGAATCAATCCGGTCATCCTGATCGCCACGCTGATGGCGAGCGCCGTGCCGATCCTGCTGGCGGCGCTGGGCGAGGCGGTGGTCGAACGCTCCGGCGTGCTGAACCTTGGCGTCGAGGGGATGATGATCATCGGCGCGCTCGGCGGGTTCATCGTCGCGGTGCATACCGGAAGCCCGGTGCTGGGCTTCATCGGTGGAGCCGTGGCGGGGGCGGCGCTGAGCCTGATCTTTGCGCTGCTCACGCAGGTCTTCCTGGCGAACCAGGTGGCGACCGGGCTCGCGTTGACTCTGTTCGGGCTGGGCGTCTCCTCGCTGGGCGGGCAAGGCTACAACGGCATCAAGCCTCCGCATACCGGCCAGCTTCTGCCCGATGCGCTGGCGGACCTGCCGGTGGTGGGACCGATCCTGTTCGGGCATGACTGGGTGGTCTATTTCAGCATCGCGATGACGGCGGTGCTGTGGTGGGTGCTGAAGGCGACCCGCGTGGGCCTGATCATCCGGGCGGTCGGCGAAAGCCATGAGGCGGCACACGCGCTGGGCTACAAGGTGAACCGCATCCGGCTGATGTGCATCGCCTTTGGCGGCGCGATGGCGGGAATGGGCGGGGCCTATGTCTCGCTTGCCCGGGTGCCGCAATGGGTGGACGGGATCACGGCAGGCGCGGGCTGGATCGCGCTGGCCATCGTGGTCTTCGCCTCGTGGAAACCCTGGCGGGTGTTAATCGGTGCTTATCTATTCGGCGGCATCACCGTGCTGCAGCTGAACCTGCAGGTCGCCGGATCGGCGATCCCGGTCGAGTACTTGTCCATGGCCCCCTATCTGATAACCATTCTTGTGCTGGTCATCATGTCGGCGGGACGCAAGGGCAAGGCAAACGGGGCTCCGGCCTCGTTGGGTCAGAACTTTCACGCCTCGCGCTGAGGCTCATAACCGCAGGGCAGCAAGCCTTGCCACCAACGGGAGTAACGCAATGAAACGTAGAAATCTGCTGGCAAGTGCGGCAATGGGCCTGATGCTCGCCTCGGGCGCCTTCGCGCAGGGCATGGACCATGTGAAGGCCTGCTTCGTCTATGTCGGTCCGATCGGCGATGGCGGCTGGACCTACCAGCACCACCAGGGTGCGCTGGCCTTGCAGGAGAAATACGGCGACAAGGTCGAGATCCAGTATCAGGAAAGCGTGCCGGAAGGCGCCGACGCCGAGCGCGTGCTGACCCAGATGGCGCTGGGCGGCTGCAACATCATCTTCACCACCTCGTTCGGCTACATGGACGCGACCAACGCGGTTGCCGCCAAGTTCCCGGATGTGAAGTTCGAGCATGCCACCGGCTTCAAGCGCGACAGCGCCAACGTCTCGACCTACAACGCGCGCTTCTATGAAGGCCGCGCGGTGCAGGGCACCATTGCCGGGATGATGACCAAGTCGAACAAGATCGGCTACATCGGCTCGTTCCCGATCCCCGAGGTGCTGAACGGCATCAACGCCTATTACCTTGCCGCCAAGAAGGTGAACCCGGACGTCCAGCTTTCGGTGGTCTGGGCCTTCACCTGGTTCGATCCGGCGAAAGAGGCGGATTCGGCGAAGGCGCTGATCGACCAGGGCATCGACGTGATTGCCGCGCACACCGATTCGACCGCTCCTCTGGCCGAGGCGGGTGGCGCCGTGATCGGCTTTGGCCAGGCCTCTGACATGGAGGCCTACAAGCCCAGCCCGCGCGTGTCGTCGATCATCGACAACTGGGCGCCCTACTACGTCAAGCGCGTGGGCGAACTTCTGGATGGCACCTATGCCCAGTCCGATACCTGGGCCGGCATTGCCGATGGCGAAGTGCTGATCGGCGAGATCACCGAGGCGGTGCCGCCGGAAGTAAAGGCGGCGGCCGAGAAGGTGCGTGACGATATCGCGGCGGGGACGCTGCATGCCTTCACCGGGCCGATCAAGAAGCAGGACGGTTCGGACTGGCTGGCCGAAGGCGCGACCGCGCCGGATGGCGACCTTTTGGGGATGAACTTCTACGTCGAAGGCATCACCGGCGACATCCCGCAGTGATCTTGTGTCGCGGGCCGGATTGCATCCGGCCCGTGCCTCGCGATATGCGGATCAGGATGAGAGGGGCACCGGTCATCGGTGCCCCTTGTCTTTGGGAGAACGGCAATGGACGCGGATTTCCTGATCATCGGCGGCGGGATCGCTGGGGTCTCGGCGGCGGCGCGGATGTCGGAGCTTGGGTCGGTCATCCTGCTGGAGGCGGAGGAGGCGCTGGCGCATCATGCTTCGGGCCGGTCAGCCGCCCTGTTCGAGCCGCGCTATGGTGCGCCGGCGGTGGTCGGTCTGTCGATGGCGTCGGAGGCCTATTTCCGGTCGGTGCCGGGGGTGTTGTCACCGCGGGGGCTTCTGTTGGTGGGGAAGCCAGACGGGGTCGAGGCTTTCGAGCATGACCTGGAGGCGATGGCCTTCGACCGGATAAGCGTTGATGAAGCGCGGGGAATCGTGCCGATCCTGAACCCCGAAACGGTGGCGATGGCGGGCTATGCCGCCCATGCCGAGGATGTGGATACCGACCTTCTGGTGCAGGGTTTCGCGCGCGAGGCGAAGGGGCGTGGCGCGCGGATCGTGACGAAGGCGAAGGTCACCGCGATTGCGCGGGACGGCGCAGGCTGGCGGGTGACCTCGGCAGCGGGGGAATTCACTGCGCGGATGATCGTCAATGCCGCGGGGGCCTGGGTGGATCAGGTGGCAGCTCTGGCGGGGGTCACGCCCCTGGGCTTCACGCCCTATCGCCGCTCAATGGCGCGGATTCCGGCGCCGGGAGGCCATGACGTGAGCAAATGGCCGATGATGTTCGGGCCGGGCGAGGACTGGTACGCCAAGCCCGATGCGGGCGCGCTTATCGTCTCACCCGCCGAGGAAGACCTGATGGAGCCGCATGACGCCTGGGCCGATGACATGGTGCTGGCCGAGGGTCTGGCGCGATATGAGGAAATGGTGACCGAGCCGGTGACGCGGCTGATCTCAAACTGGGCCGGCCTGCGCACCTTTGCCCCCGACCGGGTGCTGGTGATCGGGCCGGACGCGCGGGAGCCTGCGTTCTTCTGGCTGGCGGGACAGGGTGGCTACGGGTTCCAGACCAGTGCTGCGGCCAGCCGTCTGGCGGCAGACCTGATCGGGGGCCGTGCGCCGGAGCTTGATGCCGGGCTGGTGGCGCAACTGGCTCCAGCCCGCTTCGGGTGATCCTTTCCGCCGATGACCTAAAATCCCGCGTGACAGGGGCCGGGGCTCTTGGCAGCATCGGCCCATGTTGCGCGCGCTTTCCCTCTTTGCCCTCGTCGCCCTGACCGCCTGCGGTAGTTCTCGACATGCAGTTGCTCCTTCCGGTCCCGGCGAGGTGACTGTCATCAGCTCGAACTTTCAGGATGCCGATCCGACTGACTGGCCGGGCCGGTCGCCCGACCGCTATCCGGTTCACGGCATCGACCTGTCGCGGTTCCAGACCAGCGTGGACTGGCGCGAGGCACGGGCAAACGGGGTGAACTTCGCCTTCATCAAGGCGACCGAGGGCGGCGACCGGGTGGACCCCATGTTCGAGGACCACTGGCGCAGCGCCGGGCGGGCCGGGGTGCGGCGCGGGGCCTATCACTTCTTCTACCATTGCCGCCCGGCCGCCGAGCAGGCCCGCTGGTTCATCAAGCATGTTCCGAAGACCCCGGGCGCCCTGCCTCCGGTTTTGGACCTGGAATGGACGCCGACCAGCCCGACCTGCACGATCCGCCGTGACGGCGCCACCATCCGCGAGGAGGCGGGGATCTTCCTGGACATTCTTGAACGCCACTACGGCCAGCGCCCGATGATCTATACCACGGTGGATTTCTTCCAGGACACCGAGTTGTGGCGGATGCGCGGGGTGGAGTTCTGGCTACGCTCGGTCGCCGATCATCCGCACGGGGTCTATGACGGAAGTGCCTGGAGTTTCTGGCAATACACCTCGACCGGGCTGGTGCCAGGAATTGCCGGGCGGGTCGACATCAACGTCTTTGCCGGATCGAAACAGTCCTGGGCCGGGTGGTTGGCAAGCCGGGCGCAATAGGGCGACCATGCAAGCATTAATTCCCGTATAAATTGTGTGGCGAAATCGGACACGGATTGTCTCCAAATCAGCGCAAACCAGACGCAGCAATTGTCCTACCATGCCTTAGTCCTGCCGCGCTTGGGCAGGACAACAGGGTATGACCGAAAGGACGGCCCAATGAAAAAGACCATTATGCTGCTGAAGAAAATTGGCCTTGGCCGCGTCAAGAAGGCCGAGGTGGACGAGCCTTACGAGAAGCGCCTGAAGAAGGTGAACCGGACCCGAGTCGTGAACCATACCGGGCTAGGCGGCCCGGTGTTCAGAAGCCGACAGTCAGAGACGGAAGCTTGAGGCCCGTCATCAGGTCACGCAATTCCTGCCGGGCTGCGATGTTCGACAGGTTCAGCTGATCGACGCCGGTATCCTTGAGGTCAAGAAGGGTAAGGCCGCGGGGGAAAAGCTCGCGGAAGATCACACGTTCGGAAAATCCGTTGAGGATGCGAAACCCGATGCGGCGCGACAGTTCTTCCAGCGCGGCGCCGACCTTCTTCTTGTTATGCATCTGCTGCGCGCCAAGGCGGTTGCGGACAACGATCCAGTCGATCGGCTGCAACCCCGCCTGCGCCCGCATCTGCCGCGCCCCCCAGACCATTTCAGAATAGATCGACGGGCCCTTGATCTTGCCGGTCAGCCCGTCGACACGCGCCAGAAGGTCGAAATCGACGAAGCTGTCATTCAGCGGGGTGATCAGCGTGTCGGCCAAGGTATGCGCCACCTGTGACAGGCGTGTATGGCTGCCGGGGCAATCAATGACGATATAGTCCATCCCGGCATCCATCGCCTCGATCGCGCGGGTCAGGCGTTGGTCCTGGGCATTCCCGCCTTCTGTGATCGTGGACGGGTCCACCTCGGGCAGGGGCCGGTAGTCGGGCGTGGGCAGCGTCAGCCCGGCCTGCGCCATGTAGGCGCGGCGGTTCTCGATATAGCGCCCGAAAGAGCGCTGGCGGAGGTCGAGGTCCAGCGCCCCGACCTTGTGGCCCAGCCGTGACAGCGCGGTCGCGACATGCATGCAGGTGGTCGACTTGCCCGAGCCACCCTTTTCGTTCCCGACAACGATGATCCGCGCCATGCCGTTCCCTGCCCTTGTCCCGGCGCTTTCTTATGCGGGGACCGGCGAAGGGGGAAGCGGGAAGGGCTGTGCCGGGGTCGAAAACCTGTGGGAAACGCAGCCAATCAGCTGGAAAAGCCCTCGCAGCGGTCAAACCGACTGCCTTCGTTGGGGCCGTCTTCCTCGTACTGGAAAGACTTCCCATCGGGGGCGACGGCGATGCTGGCCTTCACCCCGTCACGGTCCCGGCGCAGGGAGAGGGTCAGGCCATCAACCGCAACGATGCTGAAGGTCACGCCGTCAGACACCGAGCCATTGGCATAGGTGACCGACTTTGGCCATGAGAAGACCAGCCGGTCTTTGCTTTCGGCAACCTCGATTTTCACAGGGTTCTCGGCACAGGTCATGTCGGGGACAAGTTCAAAACCCCAGAGACCTTCGACAGCCCTGCGCACGTCCCTTGCGGTGTCCGCGCCGCTGGCCGTCGCCACGAAAAGCAAAAGGGCGCGCAGTGATGCGCGCCCGAAAGATCTTTGCAAACTCGGCAGGATCAGAACCCCAGGCCGGCGTATTTGTTCTTGAACTTCGACACGCGGCCGCCGGTGTCCAAAAGCTTGGCCTGCTGGCCGGTCCAGGCCGGATGCGCCAGGGGGTCGATGTCGAGCGACATCTGGTCGCCTTCCTTGCCCCAGGTCGAGCGCGTCGTGTAGGTCGAGCCGTCGGTCATCTTGACGGTGATCGTGTGGTAGTCGGGGTGAATTTCGGCTTTCATCGTCCCGCTCCTTATTCGGCTTTGGCTTTGTAGGTGGAATCTTCCGCGATCCGGGCAGATTTGCCGCGACGGGCGCGCAGGTAGTACAGCTTGGCGCGACGGACCTTGCCGCGGCGGACCACCTCGATCGAATCGATGTTGGTCGAGTAGAGCGGGAACACACGCTCCACGCCTTCGCCGAAGGAAATCTTGCGGACGGTGAACGAAGCGCCGATGGTCAGCCCGCCGTTGCGGCCGATGCAGACGCCTTCATAGGCCTGCACGCGCGAACGGGTGCCTTCGGTCACCTTGTAGCCGACGCGAACGGTGTCGCCGGCCTTGAAATCCGGGATGGTCTTGCCGAGAGCGGCGATCTGCTCCGCCTCGATCTGCGCGATGAGGTTCATGCGCTTTCTCCATTTGCCTGCGGTGTTTTCCGCAGAGGTGATGCCGCGCCAGAGCTTCCGGTCTTCGTCCGGGTCCCTTCTGGTTGCCCAGAAAGCCCGCCGCAGGTGGCGCCTGCTTATATCTTGTTCCGCCCCCTTGCGATGTCCCTGCGGAAGAAGGCAGGCAGGCAAAGGGAATCGGGTCGGATGGGCATTTGACCCCCGACCGGGCGCGTATAGGAGGAAGGCGAGGGCCGGTCAAGTGGCGCTCGGGTCGGAAAGAGTGAGAATGATGGCTGCCAGCATAGGGTGTCCGGCAGACCTTGTGGGTGCAGCGGGACGCTGCGTAGTCTGCAGGGCGGAGGACAAACTATGCACACACACTACGCCGATATTCTGAACCGGATTCCCGAGGCCCCCAGATGGTTTGACGAAGTGGCGGTGCCCAGATACTGCGAATTTTCGACCGACGCCCTGGCGTTTATTTATGCCAAAGAGGCTGCTCTGGTCCTGATCCAGTGCCAAGCCTGCGAGCGGGAGTTTCAGGTTGCATTCTCCGAACTCAATGCGCGGGATCGCGACCGGAATGGTACGACGACCATCGCTGATCTCATCAGGGAACGCCGGTTGCACTATGGCGATCCGCCCAATGTTGGATGCTGCACCTCCGGGGCGTCGATGAACAGCGTGCCAGTCCAAGTGCTGCAATACTGGTACAGGCCACTCATCAGGGGAGAAGGCGTCGGACCGCACCCCAAGTTCCCGAGCAGGCACGCGGTGCTCGATCCAAAAGCGATGGAGTTTCGTAGAGACCCGTCGCTTGAGGTCAACATTCTGCCGGACTGGGCACGCTCATGACGCGGCCAAACGCCCGAAATCATCGCGTCGCCGGTCACTTGCGGCGTTGATGTGCTTCCCACAGATCCGGGCGGCGGGCGCGGGTCAGGGCCTCGGCTTCGGCGCGGCGCCATTTCGCGATTTCGGCATGGTTGCCCGATTGCAGGACGGCGGGAATCTCCAGCCCCTCCCAGACGGCGGGGCGGGTGTATTGTGGATGCTCCAGAAGCCCGTCGGAAAAACTTTCCTCCTCGGTCGAGGCGGCGTTGCCGAGGACGCCGGGCAAGAGGCGGATGGTGGCATCCAGCATGGCCTGCGCCGCGATCTCGCCCCCGGTCAGGACAAAATCGCCGAGCGAGACCTCTTCGACCCTGTGATGGTCGAGGACGCGCTGGTCCACCCCCTCGAACCGGCCGCAGAGCAGGGTGATCCCCTCGGCGGCGGCGAAGCGGCGGGCGGTGGCTTGCGTGAAGGGCGCCCCGCGCGGGGAGAGGTAGACGACCGGCCAGCGGGCGCGATCCACCGGCGTGCCCTCGCGGGCATGGCGGAGGGCGGCGTCCACGACATCGGGGCGCAGGACCATGCCTGCGCCGCCCCCGGCGGGGGTGTCGTCGACATTGCGGTGCTTACCCTCGCCGAAGGGGCGCAGGTCGATGGGATCGAGGTGCCAGAGGCCAAGGTCAAGCGCCTTGCCGGTCAGCGACAGGCCCAGCGTGCCGGGGAAAGCGTCGGGGAAAAGCGTGATGACCTTGGCGACAAAGGCACCCTTCACCAGCCGCGGCTCCTCCATCAGGTCGCGGGGCTTCAGGCTGGCGCGGATCGACAGGCGACCATGGCTTTTCGGGGTGTCTGCGGCGTCTGACATGGGCCGGGCTTAACGCGAAAGCCCGGTGCGGGGAAGCCCCGGATCAGGCGGTTCGGCGCGCCTGCGCAACCCTCGGCTCCAGGTCCTGGCGGGCCGGGGGCTGGGCCGAAGCCTCCAGCGCCGCTTCGACCGACCGCGCAAGGGCGCGCAACCCGTCGCGAAGGTCGGCCTGAAGATGGACCGGCAGGTCGGACTCCGACGAGTTTCCGGCATCGGCGGCCGCGACAAGATCGGCAGGATCAGGAAAATCCCCGGCGCGGTTCGGAAAGGCCGTGATCAGCGCCATGGCCCGTGGGACATAGAGGCGCAGGAGATCAAGATTGCCATCTGCAATGCGGAACGCATTGGCCATGCTGCCCGGAATCTGGCCCGGGGCGACGATCTCGGGCTCGGTCGCCCAAAGCAGAAGCGCGCGGCGCAGGGCGGCGTGGCTGCGATCGGGATGGGCAAGGGCTGCTGTCACGGCGTTCAGCCGCATTGCGGCGGCGGGCACGTCCAGCGCGGTGGCAACGGCCGTGGCCACCTGGGCGTCGGGGGCGGTGTCGGAAAGGTTCAGAAGCGGGATGACCGCGGTCGCCGCCTGTCCGGCGGCATTGTCGGCATGGGCGAATTCGGCCTCGTCATCCAGGAAATAGCCCTGGCTCGCGGCCTCGTTTGCGTCCCAGAGCATGCGACAAAGCGGAATGGACACAAAGGACACCGCCAGAGGCAGGATCGGATTGATGGTCAAAGCGCCGATGTTCGCCAGCCCGCCAATACCACGGCCGATGCCGAACAGGACGGCAACCAGAAGGATCTGCGACAGGACCTGCGCCAGCGCGGCAAGCCAGGCCTGGCCGCTCTGCCATTCGGATGGCGAGGTGGGCCATTGCTCGGGACGCAGGACCATCAGCCAGACCACGAAGATCGCGGTGAAAGAGGCGACCATGTCCCAGCCGAATCCGCAAAGCCCGGCGATCAGTGGCCCGATGTAGAGCAGTGCGGTCGCACCCTTCACAAGGCGCATGCGTGTCAGCATGTGTCCACCTTCCCATCCAACGCGCGCCCCCTGGGGTGGCGCGCTCACTCGTCAGAGTCGTCGGGCAGGTTCACAACAGCGCGGCCTGCTGCCAGATCGACATTGGGCACGATTGCCGTGGTAAAGGGCAAAAGCAGGGCCGATTTATGACGCGTAGGCGATATTTCGATGATATCGCCGGCCCCATGATTGTAGATGGCAGTGACCTTGCCGATCAGCTCGCCCCCCGGATCATAGGCGTCGAGGCCGATCAGGTCGGCATGGTAGAACTCATCGTCGGGCAGCGAGGGCAGCCGGTCACGCGGGACGTAGAGGCTGGTGCCGCGCAGCGCATCGGCCTGTTCCTTGGTCTTCACGCCCTCGATCCGCGCACCAAGGCCGCCGGAGACCGGGCGGGTCAGGGTGATCTGGAAGCTGCGGCTGCCGTCTTCGGTCGAGAGCGGGCCGTAGGTGGCGATATCGGTGGGTTCCGAGCAGAACGACTTCAGCCGCACTTCGCCCGCGACGCCAAACGCCCCGGCAATGGCACCGATGCAGATGAGGTCGGACATCAGCGGGTCTCCAGATGCAGGGCGGGGGCGCGGGTTTCCCAGCCGACGCGTTCCAGTTCGGGCACGGTATCCTCCTTCTCCGGCCAGCCAATGCAGAGATAGCCGATGAAACGCCAGTCTTCAGGCACGTCAAGGTCAAGCCGCAAGCGGTCGGGGTCAAGGATCGAGACCCAGCCAAGGCCAAGGCCTGCGGCACGGAGGGTAAGCCAGAACAGCGTGATGGCCCCCACGACGGAATAGGCGCGGGTTTCCGGCATGGTGGCGGCACCAAGGCCCCCGCCCTTCGCGGTGGCATCGTCGCAGAAGACGGCAAGGTGGATCGGCGCCTCGGCCATGCCCGAGAGCTTGAGGCGGCTGTAGATCGCGGCGCGCTCGCCATCCTGCCCGGTCAGGGCGCGCGCGTTGGCGGCGCGGAAATTCTCGTGGCAATGGGCCCGCAGGCGCGGGCTGTCCAGCCGGAGGATGCGCCAGGGTTCGCTGAGGCCAACCGAGGGCGCGAGGGTGAAGGCCTGCAGGCAGCGGGCCAGCAGGTCTTCGGGAACGGGGTCGGTGCGGAAGCGGCGCACGTCGCGCCGCCACCGCATGAGAGCGGCCAGTTCCTCCCGGAAGGCAGGGCTGAACTGACCGGTCATGGGGTCACTCGGCAGCCGGTTCGGCGGAACGGGCGGCCTTCTTGGCGGCGCGCTCGGCCATCGCCTTGCCGGGGGTGCCAGTCTTGGGGTTCGAGCGGGCGGCTTTCGGACGGACACCAGCGGCTTCGAGGAAACGTGCAATCCGGTCAGTGGGTTGCGCGCCCTGCGACAGCCAGTGGTTCACGCGCTCGAGGTTCATCACGACGCGCTTTTCGTCGTCCTTGGCGAGCAGCGGGTTGTAGGTGCCGAGCTTTTCCAGGAAGCGGCCGTCGCGCGGCATGCGCGAGTCGGTGGCGACGATGGAATAGAACGGGCGCTTCTTGGAACCACCGCGCGCGAGACGGATTTTCATAGCCATGGGTTTTCTCCTTTGAATGGCTGCGCAGCGTGGGCAGATTGCCCACACTACCGGGTTGTCATTTCTGTAGTTTCTCGTGATGCCTGATGACTTCGCTGATGATGAAGGTCAGGAATTTCTTGGCGAGGTCGGGGTCGAGGTCGGCCTCGGTCGCCAGTTGGTCAAGCCGCGCCATTTGCCGGGCCTCACGGTCCGGGTCCGAGGGCGGCAGGTCGTGTTCGGCCTTCAGACGACCGACCGCCTGGGTCTGTTTGAAGCGTTCGGCAAGCGTGTAGACGAGGATCGCATCGAGCCGGTCGATCGAGGCGCGATGGTCTTTCAACAGCTCGGAAGCGCGGGTTGCGGCGTCCATCAGTCCCCCCTCTGCGGTGTCTGGGATGCGTCTGGCATCTGTGTGGCAAGCGCCTGGCTGGCGGGCCGGTGAACCCAGACCTGCGAGCCGTCGTGCATACCGTCCTGTGCGGCTCCGACACGACGGGCGAGACGGATCGACGGTGTGTTTTCCGGCGCGATGTAGCTGACCACACGGGCAAGCCCCAGCGCGGTGAAGGCATGGGTTCGGGCGGCCTGCACGGCCTCGGACGCATAGCCCCGACCTTCGGCGGAAGGGCGGAACAGATAGCCAAGCTCGGGCTCGGCATCGCCGGGCTCGAAGCCCAGAAGCACGAAGCCAAGGATGTCGCCGCCGCCCTTCGGCTCCACCGTCCAGGGACCGTGCCCGCGCAGCAGCCAGGTACCGCAGGCGGCGAGGAACTCGGTGAAGGCATCGTCGCGGGTGAACGGCCCGCCAAGATGCGGGGCGGCGGGGCCGGTCAGGATCTCGGCCCAGGCATCGAAGTCCGAGAGCCGGGGGGCACGCAGGCACAGGCGGGCGGTCTCGATCTCGGGCAGGAGGCCGGAAAGCGAGGCCGCAAAGGTAGCAGCGGGGCCGGGAATGGCGATCTCGTGCGGTGCGCGGATCATGTGTGCGCCTCCGGACCGGGGTGGCGCCAGACGTTGATCTTCTTGTCGAAGAACACCCTTTCGCGTTCAGGCGCTGCCCCAAGGCGGCGGGCGACAGCCTCGGACTTCGGATTGGCCGGGTCGATGTAGCTGATCAATGGCGCCGGGGTCAGGCGGGCGTGATAGTCGGCCTTGGCGGCGCGGGCGGCCTCGACGCAGAAGCCCTGGCCTTCATGGCCGTCGTAGAGGTGCCAGCCGAGTTCGGGTTCGTCCCAGCCGTCGTGGTAGATCACGCCGACGCGGCCGATGAAATCGCCCGCCCTGGTGTCGACCGAATAGAAGCCGTGGCCGCGCAGCGCCCAGTGGCCGATATTGGCCAGAAGCCCGCGCCAGATCTGCATGCGGGGGGCACCGCCGCCAACGAAAGCGGAACGCGGGCTGTCGTTGAAGGCGAGCATGGCCGGAAAGTCCGCCTCGCGTGGGGCGCGGAGGATCAGACGCTCGGTCGTCAGGGTGGGAATGGGCAGGCGCATCGCGTAGGTCATGCCAACGCCTCCGGCCCGGGATGGCGGTAGACCATTTCGGTGCCATGGCTGACGTTGTTGTATTCCCGCTCCTTGTGCGCGCCCATCCGTTCGGCCAAAGCGACCGAGCGCTGATTGCCCGGAAAGATGTTGCTGCTGAGAGCGGGGAGGCCCAGCGTGGCATAGGCGTGGCGGCGCGCAGCAAGGGCGGCCTCGAACGCGTAGCCCCTGCCCTCGCCATTCTCGAACATCACCCAGCCGAGTTCCGGCTCGGGCCAGCCTTCGGGTTCCCAGAGGCCGACCATGCCAACGGTTTCGCCAGCACGAGTCTCGACCATCCAGAAGCCATAGCCGCGCAAAGCCCAATGGCCGATCAGGCTGGCGAACCAGCGCCAGGCCTCATTGCGGTTCTGGGGCCCGCCAAAGCCCCAGGAACGCTCGGCATCGGCGTAGAAGGCGGCGACGGGCTCAAAATCCCGCGCTTCGGGGCCGCGGAGGATCAGTCGGTCGGTCTCGATCCGGGGGGCAGCGGTCAGGGTCATGCCAGCCCCCGCAAGTCGTGCCGGATCACCACGTCGGTCGGGTCCGCGCCCCGGGCTTCGACCTTCACACCGCCAAGCCGCAGGCCCAGCGCGATGGAGCGGGCGTTGCCGGGGTCGATGTAGTTGTCGATATGGTCCCAACCAAAGGTGCTGGCGGCCCATTGCATCACGGCCCGGGCGGCTTCGGCAGCAATGCCCCGGCCTTCGGCGGCTTCGGTGACGAACCAGCCAAGTTCCGGTTCGGGGTAGCCCTCGGGCTGGTAGATGCCAACCTCGCCGAGGTAGTCGCCCGTCGCGGTATCCTCGATGGAGAAGGGGCCGAAGCCGTACAGCGGCCATTGCCCGACTTCCGAGGCAAAGATGCGCCAGGCCTGTTCGGCGGAGAACGGACCACCTTCCCAGACCGAGCGTTCCTTGGCGTAGAAGTCCCGGCGATGGGCGAAATCGGCATGGACCGGCATCCGCAGGCGGAGACGTTCGGTTTCCAGAACCGGAGCGGTGGGATGGGCAATATGGGCGGGGCGCGTTATCATGCGGCACCCCCGGCGTGATAGCGGTAGGTCAGGTTCGGCTCATCGCCATAGGGATGCACGGCGTCGGGGTCGACCACCCCGCCCAGCCGTTCGCACAGCCGGTGCGAGCGGAGGTTGTCCGGGTCGGTGTAGCTGACGGCGGTGCGGTGGCCACTGGTGGCAAAGAACCAGTCGCGGGCGGCTGCGGCTGCCTCATAGGCAAGACCCTGCCCTTCGTCCTCGGCGCGCCACAGGCTCCAGCCCAATTCCGGTTCGGGATGGGCTTCCGGGAAGAACGGGCCGATGCCGCCGATGCCGGTTTCGTCGCCCTTGCGGGTCACGGTGAAAAGCGAAAAGCCGTGGCGCTGCCACTGGTCCAGCAGGCCCTGATGCTCGGCCTTCAACTGGTCCAGAGTCCAGGGGCCGCCCATCATATGTGAGCGTTCCGAGGCCCAGAACCGGGCGCTGGGGGCGATGTCCGAGGCGTTCGGCACACGCAGGCGCAGACGCGCGGTCTCAAGGACCGGGCGGCCTTCGCCATCCTGTGCCAGAACATAGGTCATTTCTTCTTCATCAACCCCGACAGGCCCGCAGGCAAGGTGATGCCGCGCGGCAGGCCGCCCATGCCGGGGGGAAGCCCGCCACCCATGCCGCCGAGGCCGCCGCCCTGCTGCATGCCCTTGGCCATTTCCGCCAGTTGCTCGGGCGACATCTTCGACGGGTCGGGCATGCCGCCCTTGCCAAGGAACTGCTTGACCATGTTCTTCATCATGCCGCCCTTGCCCATCTTCTTCATCATGTCCGCCATCTGCTTGTGCTGTTTCAGCAGGCGGTTGAGATCGGCAACGTCGAGGCCCGCACCGGCGGCGATGCGCTTCTTGCGGGAGGCGGCGAGGAGGTCGGGGTTCGCACGTTCCTTCTTGGTCATCGAGTTGATCAGCGCGATCTGGTGGTGGAGCATCTTGTCGTTGATGCCCGCAGCCTCGGCCTGACCGGCCATCTTGCCCATGCCGGGCATCATGCCCATCAGGCCCTGCATCCCGCCCATCTTCAGCATCTGGTCAAGCTGCATCTTCAGGTCGTTCATGTTGAACAGGCCCTTGGCGAAGCGCTTGGCCATGCGTTCGGCCTGTTCGGCCTCGAAGGTCTCCTGCGCCTTTTCGACCAGGGCGACGATATCGCCCATGCCAAGGATGCGGCCCGCGACGCGCTCGGCCTCGAAGACCTCGATGGCGTCCATCTTTTCGCCAAGGCCGACGAAGCGGATCGGCTTGCCGGTGACGGCGCGCATCGACAGGGCCGCACCGCCGCGACCGTCGCCGTCCATCCGGGTGAGGACGACGCCGGAAATGCCGACCTTGCCGTCGAATTCGGTGGCAACGTTGACGGCATCCTGGCCGGTGAGGCCGTCGACCACCAGCAGCGTTTCGCGCGGCTGGGCGATGTCGCGGACGGATTGCACCTCGTCCATCAGGACTTCGTCGATGTGGAGGCGACCGGCGGTGTCGAGGAAGACGACGTCATAGCCGCCAAGGTTGGCTTGGGTCTTGGCGCGCTTGGCGATCTGGACGGCGGTTTCGCCCTTGACGATGGGCAGGCTGTCCACGCCGATTTGCATACCAAGGATCGCCAGCTGCTCCATCGCCGCCGGGCGGTTGGTGTCGAGCGAGGCGAGGAGGACCTTCTTGCCGTTCTTCTCTTTCAGCCGCTTGGCCAGCTTGGCGGTGGTCGTGGTCTTGCCCGAGCCCTGAAGGCCGACCATCAGGATCGTCGCGGGCGGGTTGTCGATCTTCAAGGCATCGGCGGGGCCGTCCCCGGACAACACGCGGATCAGCTCGTCATGGACGATCTTCACGACCATCTGGCCGGGGGTGATCGACTTGGTGACGGCAGCGCCAGTGGCCTTTTCGGTGACGCGCTTGATGAAGTCGCGAGCGACGGGTAGGGAGACGTCGGCCTCCAGAAGCGCAACGCGAACTTCGCGCAGGGCGGTGACGACGTCGGCCTCGGTCAGTGCGCCGGCCTTGGTCAGGCGGTCGAAGACGCCACCAAGGCGTTCTGACAGGCTTTCGAACATTGCGTCACCCTTTCATTGCGGTCGCCCCGATATGGGGCGTCGGACGGCTGGCTGCAAACCGGCCCCGGGCGCAAAGCGGAATGGCACCCGTGGGCGCAACGCGCTGACGGATGGCGATCCCGGGCAATGCCCAAGGGACCGGAAGCGGCATGCCTCCGGGAATTCGGATCGGGCGTTACGCCGAAACGGCGGGGGAGTCAATCACGGCCAGCATGTCGATGGCCAAAGTGGCGGCGGCAAGGCCTGCCACGGCTACGCCGGTCGAAGCAGGACCGGGCATCGGAAAGCGGGCATGGCGGACGGCGAGGTTGGCGTGCAGGTCCTCTGGATTTGGCCCGCCGACATAATGCGTGGTGGCCTTGAGCGGGGACAGGCAGGGAATGCCGGACAGGGCAAGCGCATCCATCGCCTGATGAGCGGCGCGGGCAAGGTCGGCAGAGGTTCCCTCGGCCGCAAGCCAGGCAAAGGCGCCGGACCGGCGCAGGATCGCCCCGCCCGGGGTGGTTTCGGCCCGGACCGGACCGGGGGCGAGGGTCAAGAGCGCGGCCACGCCCGCGCCGGACGGCACCACCACGCGGGAGTCGGGCGCAGGCGTCAGGCTGGCAGGCGGCGGCTCGGCGGCGAACCACTGCGCCGAGAGGAGCCGTTCCGCATCGACACCCTGCAACAGCCGCAGGGCCGAGTTCATGTCGGGCGCGGCGAGGCGGACGAACTCCAAGGGCCCGCCGGCCACCCGCGCCAGCCGGGCCGGACCATCGGCCTGCACCAGACGCCGGGGTGCTACGGAGGTGGCGTATAGGTCGACCTCGATCGTCATGCCGGGGTAGTAGAAATGTGGCAGGCGGACCGGAACAAGCTCGGCGTTTGGGAAGGCTGCGGCCAACGGGACAAGGACGGTCGCCGTATCCGGCGCATCGGTGTAGACCACCAGCGCGGCGGCGTGATGAGTCACTGGCAGGTGCTTCAGCACCCCCTGCATCATCCCGGCCACCAGCCCCGCTTGCGCCGCCGCATCGCCCGGCGCAAGCACCCGGCCTTCGCTGTCCAGCGGGCATTGACCGCAACTGGCGGCCAGACCTCGGCTGGCCGTGGCAAGCGAACAGGCCACGGGGATCGGCATGTTCCACATCAGACCCATCGGCAGGTGGTGGATGTCGGTCATGGCAGGAAGCCGTGCGCTGTGGTCGCAGGATGGAAAAGGTGCTGGTCCGGGCGCATCGCGGCAGTCTTTCACAGGCTGACCAAAGGTCAAGCGCGTGTGTGACCTTCTCGGGGCAGGCCGGGCCTAGCGCTCGGCAAGCGCCAGCCTTGCGCCAAGGGCAACGAAGGCTGCCGCGAAGCCGCGCCTCAGCCATGCGAGGACAGCGGGGCGGGCCATGACACGGTCACGCATCTGGGCGGCGAAGAGGCCGTAAACCGCGAAGACGACGAAGGTCATCGCCATGAAGACCAGGGACAGCCCGGTCATGGTGAGGATCGGCGCCGGATCGGCGGTCGGGACGAACTGGGGCAGGAAGGCGAAGAAGAAGATCGAGAGCTTCGGGTTCAGCAGGTTGATTGCGATGCCCTCGATCAGGACGGCGCGGGCCGGTCGGCGGGCTTGGCTCTCGACCTGGAGGGGGCCGTCTTCCTGCAGGGTCTGCCAGGCCATCCAGAGCAGATAGGCGACACCGGCATATCTGACGATCTCGAAGGCCAGCGCGCTTTGATGAAGGACCGCAGCAAGGCCGGTGATCGCGGCGGCCATGTGGGGCAGGATGCCCAGGGTACAGGCGAAGGCGGCGAGCGCCGAGGCGCGGGTGCCCTGGGTCAGACCGGCGGCGATGGTGTAGATCGCCCCGGTGCCGGGCGAGGCGACGACGATCAGCGAGGTGAGCAGGAATTCGGGCGACAGGAGGGGCATGGGGCGGGCCTTTCAGTGGGGCATCCCCTGTCATCCGCGAAACACCGCCCTCCGGTCTTGAACGAAATTGCGGGCATAGCCCCCCGGTGCCATGCCGTAACTGCGGGTGAAAAGCCGGGTCAGGTGACTTTGATCGGCGAACCCGGCCTCGGCCGCAACCTCGGCAAGCGGATGTCCCGTCTGGATCAGGCGTCGGGCCAGATGTAGGCGGGCTTGCAGCCGGAAGGCGTGTGGCGTGAGGCCAGTCGCCTTGGCAAAGCTGCGCAAGAAATGAAAGCGCGACAGACCGGCCAGTTGCGCCAACTCGACCAGGGTGAAAGGCCGCGCTGGATCGTCCCGCAAGGCCTGAACGGCACGCGACACCGGACCCGATGGTAGCGGGCGGCAGGGACTATCATCAAGGGCATGGCAAAGCGTGACCAGTTCGCTTTCAACCATCAGGTCACTGGGGCCGTCGGACAGGCCGTGGAAGAGACGGCGGAAGCTGTCGGCAAGACGGGGCTTGCGCAGGAAAGGAAAGGCGAACTCGCCATTTTGGCCGGTGATCCCGGCCAGAACCTCGGGATCGAGGTAGACCATGCGCCAGATCCGGCCCCGGTCGTCGACCGCCCGTCCGTCATGCACCTCGCCGGGGTTGACCGTGATCAGGTCGCCTGCCTCCACCTCGACAGGTCCGCGCCCGGAAGCAGACGCCTGAGCCCCCGCGTCGACAAGGCCGATGCCGAACTGGTCATGCGTATGGCGGGCAAAGCTGCGCGACGAGCGGGCGGTCACCGCGACGATCCCCGGCCAACTGGTCGGGCGGGCTTCCACGTTATGCGTCTGCATGGAGGCAGAGTGGGACAGTCTTGTCTGCGACGTCAAGGCGCGCTGGAGCAATCAGGCGACGGGCGGCAGGTCTGACAGGCTGTTTACCGCCAGACCCTCGCCGAGCAGGCCATCCAGCCGCTGTCGCGTAATGAAGGGAAAATGCCCGGCAAGCGCGGTTTCGACCTGCTCAATATAGCGGTCGGCCCGGCGGCTGAATCTCTCTCGTTGGAGACCGGAAATGATCCGGTCCTGTTTCGCTGCCGTGTCGTTCGCAAAATGCTGTGTGCGGATGAACGCGGGAAAGCTCGGCTCCGAGATGACTGGCCATCGGGTCCAGACATTGCTGTGCATCATCTGGAAGGGGTTCTTGGTGAAACTGGCACTGTTGACAGTCGCCAGCCCGATGGCGGTCAAGAAGCGCTGGTGCGGCATGGAGGCACCAGAGGGTTCGTCCCGGCCGGACGGAAACAGCATGATCCCGGTCGGAAAGGATATATGCGTGCTGGGCGGCAGGGTCTGCGAGATTTGCCTGAGCCTGGCAATATAGGAACTTGAAAGCGCGTCGTCGTCATCCAGCCGGAAGTGAATGGCGGTGCCGCGCACCCTGGGCGCCAGGGATTCCCCCATGAACTTGCGGAAGGCGAGGTCGCCGCGACGTTCGGTCGAAAACTCGACCACAGCGCCGGGAAGCCGCGCGGCAAGAGCGACCAGGCGTTCCTTGAACCGGTCCGGCATGACGTCGGATGACATGATCACGGTCGTGAACTTGCGATCCGTCTGAGCGATCAGGCTGGGGAGGGTCAGGTTTTCAAACAGATGGAACCGCCGGGCCATGCGGGTCTCATCGTAGAGTTCGGCCAGGGCGCTGTCGTCCGGGGTCGGCTTCAGACGCGTATCGGTGAAACCATAGTAGGAGAACCGGATATGCCCGTAGATGGGCCGATAATCGAACACGCGCGCCTCGCCTTTGACTGAGGCCCCAGAAGGACCGGGCAGCGCGGCGCTGTCAAGGAACTCGGCAGCCACAATCGCTGGGAATCCTTGCAGACTCCCCTTGTGTTGCGCCGGAACTCGGGGTTCTCTGTGCGCCCCCGCACAGATGAAAGCGCCGAACATGGAAAACTGGGACGAAATCCGCACAGCCTTCCAGGTCGCCCGCCTTGGCACCGTCTCGGGCGCGGCCGAGGTGCTGGGGGTGCATCATGCGACGGTGATCCGCCACATCGACGCGCTGGAAAGGCGGCTGGGGGTGAAGCTGTTCCAGCGCCATGCCCGGGGCTACACGCCGACCGAGTCGGGCCGCGACCTTCTGTCGGTGGCGCAGACCACGGAAGAGCAGTTCGCCCATCTCGTCAGCCGGATCAAGGGCCAGGGTGAGACGGTCTCGGGCGAGCTGGTGGTGACGTCTATCGCGGGGATGTCCGATCTCCTGACGCCGGTGATCGTGGGTTTCCAGGAAAAGTTCCCCGAGGTCCAGGTGCGTTTCCTGACCGACATGCGGGTGTTCCGGCTGGACTACGGCGAGGCACATGTGGCGATCCGTGCCGGAAACGGACCGGAAGAACCCGACAATGTGGTGCAGCCGCTGACCCGGATGAAGGCGGGGCTCTTTGCCTCGCGGTCCTATGTCGAGCGCTATGGCAAGCCCGCCTCGGAAGCAGACTTCGCCGGTCATCGCTTTGTCTGCACCGATGCCGAGGTGACGCGCGCGCCCTTCCACCGCTGGCTGCGCGCGACGGTGCAGCCCGACCAGATCACCTATGCCGCAACCGAGGCGGCGGCGCTGGAGCAGGCGGTGCGCAGCGGGGCGGGGATCGGCTTCATGATGACCTTTCGCGCGGCAGGCGATCTTGACCTTGTCGAGGTGCTGGCGCCGCGCCCGGAATGGGAATCCGCGCTGCGGCTGGTGACGCATGTCGACCTGCACCGGACCCGGAAGGTGCAGGCCTTCCTCACCCACCTGAAGGAAGCGGCGAAGGACTGGAAGTTCTGCACCTGATGCTTGCCGGCCTGTCGCAGCCCGCGCGCGGGCATCTGGCCATGCTGGCGTTTTCGGCGCTGGTGGCGGGGTCGTTTTCCCTCGGCGTGCTGGCCGCGCCGCATATCGACCCCGGAGCCCTGTCGGTGGCGCGCTTCGTGCTGGCGGGGGTTCTGGTTGGCGCGGCGGCGGTCATGACGACCGGGATCCCGCGCAGTGCCTGGGTGGCGCCCTGGCGCTATCTGGTGCTGGGCGGGCTCTTGGGTGCCTATTTCGTGCTGATGTTCGAGGGGCTGAAGACCGCCCCGGCGGTATCGGCGGCGGCGGTGTTCACCCTGACGCCGCTGATGGCCGCCGGGTTCGGCTGGCTGTTCCTGCGCCAGCGGCTGACCGGGCGGATGGCTCTTGCGCTGGCCATCGGGGGTCTGGGGGCGCTGTGGGTGATCTTCCGGGCGGACCTGTCGGCGCTGAAGGCGATGGCGGTCGGGCGGGGTGAGGCGATCTATTTCGTGGGATGCGTCGCCCATGCTGCCTATGCCCCCTTGATCCGCAAGCTGAACCGGGGGGAGCCGGCGGTGGCCTTCACCTTCGGGATGATGCTGGCGGGGACAGTGCTGCTGGCGCTGTACGCCGGGCCAGCGGTTCTGGCGACGGATTGGACGGCCCTGCCCGCGGTGGTCTGGGTGACGCTGGTCTATGTGGCGGTGGCGGCCAGCGCGCTGACCTTCGTGTTGCTGCAATACGCCAGCCTCCGGCTGCCTGCCGCGAAGGTGATGGCCTATACCTACCTGGTGCCAAGCTGGGTGATCCTGTGGGAAATCGTCCTGCACGGCGCGGTGCCCCCGGGGCTGGTGCTGGTGGGCGTGGCGCTGACGGTGCTGGCGCTGGGGTTGCTGCTGAAGGAGTAGCTCGTCGTGGACTTCGTCACTCCTCGCTGGCGACGAGACGACGAAGTCGAAAGAGGAGCGGTCAGGGGCGGAACGTCGAAAGCCCGTCGGTCAGGTAGCGTTCGGCGAGGGCGAGGGTGCCTCGCGTATAGGCCGGTCCGCCCAGAGCCGATGCGGTGTCGCTGTCGGCGCGGGTGGCGAGCCAGGCAGTGAGCAGAACCCGGCGCAAGAAGACCAGCGCGGGGATCATCGCGCGATCTTCGGGGCAAAGGGGGGCGACGCGAGTGTAGCCCTCGCACCAGCGGGCGATGAGGTCGGGCAGGCGGGGATCGGTCTCGTAGAAGGACAGGGCGGCAGCGAGGTCATAGGCCCACCAGCCGAAGCCGCAATCGTCGAAATCGATGGCGGTCAGGCGGTCTCCGTTCACCATCAGGTTGGCCAGTCGCAGGTCGGCGTGGATCAGGCCGAAGGTCCCGGGGCCGGTGCCGTAGGCATTCAGCGCCGCGGCGAGGCGATCGGTCGCGCGGGCGAGAAGCTCCTCTCCGTGGGGGTCGAGGCCCTGTGCCTGCCGCCAGTGGCCCCAGTGCGGGTCGGGACCGAGGATGGTCTCAACGTCCCAGCGTTTGCGGGTGAAGTCCGGCGGCGGAGTCCACTGGCGGGCGTGAAGGTGCAGGCGCGCGGTGATTTCCCCGAGCGGCGCGAACCAGCGGGCGAGGTCGTCTGCGGGCTGGAGTTCCTGGCCCGGGAGCAGGGCGAAGCCAACAAGGAAGTGGCCGTCGAGTTCGGTGACAAGGCCCTGCACGCCGGGAATCGGGCTGGTGGTGTGCAGGCCGGGCAGGTCCTGCAACTCTGTCAGCCAGGCGAGTTCGGAGGCGATCTCTGCCTTCGTGTGGTAGCCTTGGCGGTGGAGGCGAAGCACAAGGTTCCCGGCCCGCCAGGTTTCATTCTCGGATCGGTTGAGAAGCGTCAGCGGCGTGTCGGGCGGCAGGCCGTAGACCGGCAGCGCGCGGGCGATCAGGTCAGACATCGCCGCCCCGGCGGAGGATGTAGATGTCCATGATCCAGCCATGTTCGGCACGGAGGCGGGCGCGTGTGGCAAGGATTTCGTCGGCCACTTCGGCCAGAGGGCCCTGGATCAGGCACTCCTCGGGCATGCCGACATAGGCGCCCCACCAGATCTCGGTGCCCTCGGGGTCAAGGGTGGTGAAAGCGCCGCCCTTGTCCAGCATCACGGCCAGGGTCGTCGCGCCCTCGGGCCAGCCGTGATCGCGAAGCTGGCGGCCGGTGGTGATGGTGACGGGTGCGGCTAGGGTGTTCAGCGGGATGGCATGGGCGGCGGTCAGCGCCTGCAGGCTGGTGATGCCGGGGATGACCTTGACCGACAGGCCGGGCAGGCGTGCGGAGATGCGCAGCGTGCTGTCGTAGAGCGAGGGGTCGCCCCAGACCATCAGCGCGACGGACCGGGCGTCGGGGCGGTGGGCGGCGATGGCGTTGGCCCAGACGCGGGCGATGGCATCGTGCCAGTCGTTCACCGCGCCGAGGTAGTCGTCCTGATCGGCGCGCACCGGCACGTCGTAATGAGCGACCGGGACCGGGGAGGTCAGGACCTCACTCAAGACCTGGCGGCGCAGGTCGGCAAGGTCGGACTTGGCCTCGCCCTTGCGGGGGATCAGAATCAGGTCGGCACCATTCAGTGCCTTGATGGCCTGTCCGGTGACGTGGTCCGGGTTGCCGGTGCCGATGCCGATGAGGAAAAGTGTGGTCATCCGGGTGCTTTCGGGAGTCTGCGGCCCGATCTGCCGGGCCGCAGGTCAGATGTTAAGCTGTCCGGTCAGGACGTGACCACAGGTATCCGGCGACAAGGCCCATGACAGCCCAGACGACAAGGGCGCAGCCCAGGACGCGGGCTGCAAAGGCGGCGGCAAGCTCGGGCGGCGCGGTGCCGCTGAATCCCTCCAGCACCGGCGCGCCGATGACATGGGGCAGGCCAAGAAGCACGACCCCGACCAGCCCGGCCACGAAGCCACGACCATAGGCCAGAAGCCCGAGCCCGCCACCCGTGGCAATCACCGTCCCCCACCACCAGAGTTGCCGTGCCCCGATATCGGCAGCCATCGTGCCGGGAAGCGAGGGGGTAAGCCCCATGGCAGGTGCAAGTTGGAAGGCGGCGAAACCGGCAATCCCCCAGAGGATGCCCTCACGGGCCGAGATGACCTTGCCATAGACCCGCGCGATCCCGAACCCGGCGACGAGGATCATCGCATAGGCCACATAGACCAGTCCGAAGAAGACTGCCGTCCACAGATCGCGAGTGGCCTCCGAGGAGTCACCCCCGTGCCCGCCGGCGTGCCCGTCGTCATGGCCGTCCTCCGGAGCGGCTTCGGATGTCGCATCAGCCGTGTCGGCAGGTGCCGTCGCGTCGGCATGGGCCGGTTCGGTACCCGTGCCGCCGTAATGCACCAGCCTGCCGGATTCGTATTCCTCGCCCAGAAGGATCAGGTTCTGAACGAAAGCGAAATGCAGCACGGCTGCAAGCAGCCATGCCGCACAGCCAGCGCCAATCGCGCTGGTCAGCATTTTCGGGAACATTTTGTCAGCGGGTCAGTGGCAGGGGAAGCCGGTCGCGTGACGCACGTCATGGGCGGCGTCATGCAGGGTGGCCGACTGCGCGTGACCGGCGGCGAACAGGATCACCATGCCCAGCATCAGCATGCCCAGAACGGACAGGAGGGCGGTGGTCTTTTCGGAAGCGCGGGTCGTGGTCGAGATCGTCGTGTTCATCATATGCTCCATGCCGTCACACCCGACGGCAGTTCGGGTTTCCTTTGCCTGGCCGGTCTCCTGACTCGCGGGTCGAAGCTGCTTTCCGCCTTCCCAGCCCAAGGGACCAGTGGCCGATGGAAAGCCGCTCTCCGCATACAGTCGCGGGGGCGGTTGAGTTCAGGGCGCCGTTTTCGGTACGCCCCTTCCCATTCCCGTTTCAGTCCGAACGCTTTGCGTCTTTGCCGGACACCATGCCCGTTCAGTTGCCATCATGATCGGGCCTTGGTCAAGGCGATTTGCGTCCCTCTCGGGCGGTTTGCGACCGATCAGCCGGGAATCCGCGCGATGGCCTTGAAGCGCAACTCTCCCAACACGCGGGCGTCGGTCAGGGTGCCGTCCGGGCTGGCCGCATAGGCGCGGGCGAAGGTCACTAGGTCCGGCAGGTCGCCGGGTGTCAGATCGCCGAACAGGTAGGCGGTCTTGCCGGGCGCGCGGAAGGCGCAGGTAGAGGGTCGGGTGCAGCCGGACATGCAATCCACCGTGGCGGTTTCGGCGGCGATCCCTTCGGCTTGAAGCGCCCCGGCCAGCCGGTCGGCAAAGCCGGACTGTCCCAAGGCGCAACTGGAGCACAGCGTGACCTTCAAAGCGACCCCTCGGCCAGCGCGCCGACGATAATCAGGCCGGGGCGGGGCGAGCGGTCCTCGGTCAGTGTTTGCGCCAGTTCGGCGATGGTGGAGCGGTGGAGGTATTGTTCCGGCGTCGAGACGGATTCAGCCAGCAGTGCGGGGGTATCGGGCGAAAGGCCCGCCGCGACCAGCAGCTCGGCCAGCGCCGGGAAGGTGCGCTTGCCCATGTAGATCACGGTCGTCGCCTGCGGGTCTGCCAGCGCGGCGATGTTCAGGCCGGGGGGCAGGTTGCCGGTGACATCGGCGGCGGTGATGAACTGGATCCGCTGCGCCTGCTGGCGACGGGTGAGGGGAATGCCTGCGGCGGCGGCAGCGGCGGCAGCAGAGGTGACACCGGGGATGATCTCGCAGGGGATGCCGGCAGCGCGGACGGCGGTCAGTTCCTCTTCCAGCCGCCCGAAGATGCCGGAATCGCCGGACTTAAGCCGCACGACATTGGCTCCCGTCAGGGCATAGTCCACCAGCAACCGGCTGACATGATCCTGCTTCGGCGAGGCGCGGCCCGCCCGCTTGCCGACGCCCACCATGTCGGCGCCGGTCCGGGCCAGCGCGAGGATGGGGCCCGAGGAGAGGTCGTCGTACAGCACCGCATCGGCGGCGGCGAGCGCCTTGACCGCCTTGACGGTCAGGAGGTCGGGATCGCCGGGGCCGGCAGAGACGAAGGTGACGAAGCCGTTCTTTGTGCCGGTCATGACGCGCCTGCGATCAGGTGGAAGAAGGTGCCGGTCGATAGCCCGCCCCCGGGCTGGAGTCGAGTGGAGCCGGTCTCCGGGACGGGATCGCCATTGGCGTCGGTCACCTCGGCCAAGGGCGCGTCGGGCTGGGTCAGGATGGTCGAGTAGTGGAACTCATGACCCCGCAGCGCGCCGCCCTTGCCATGGCCGGGGATCGCCTGACACAACGTGGCGCTGCGGTAGCCAAGGTGCATCTTCCGCTTCTCGTAGCTGGTCACCAGACCCAGAAGACCGGCCATCGGGTGCCGCTTTCCATCCTTGTCGATGATCGCTTCTCCCATCGCCATGTAGCCCCCGCATTCGCCGTGGACGGGCTTCGTCTGGCCAAAGGCACGCAGGCCATCGCGGAAGCTCCGCGCGTCGGCCAGCGTTTCGCCGTGCAACTCGGGATAGCCTCCGGGCAACCAGCAGACATCGGCAGACGGGTCCGGGGCCTGATCGGCGAGGGGAGAGAAGGGCAGGACCTCGGCCCCCGCCGCGCGCCAGCCTTGCAAAAGATGCGGGTAAACGAAGGAGAAGGCTGCATCCCGGGCAAGGGCGATGCGCTGGCCGGGGGGCGTGATCTTCTGCGCCGCTGCCGGACCCACGCCGGTTGCGGCGGCGGCGATCAGGGCGTCGAGATCGACGCCCTCCCGCATCAGCTCTGCCGCCTCGGCGATCAGGGCTTGCAGGGCGGGCTGTTCCTCGGCCTGCACGAGGCCAAGGTGACGCTCCGGCATGGTGATGGCCCCGCGCTTCTGCAGGACGCCCAGCACCGGCAGGCCAGCCTCGGCCATGCCGGCCCGCACCAGCGCCTCGTGCCGGGGCGAGGCGATGCGGTTCAGGATCACCCCCGCGACCCGGACCCCCTCCCGGAACCGCGCCATGCCCTGTGCCACCGCCGCCGCCGTCTGCGCCTGGCCGGAGGCGTCGATCACCAGCACCACCGGCCAGCCCATCAGAGCGGCAAGATCCGCCCCGGCGCCAGTGCCTGTCGCACCCTTGCTCGCCACCCCGTCGAAGAGGCCCATCGAGCCTTCCGCGAGGATCAGGTCCGCCCCCTGCCCCGCCGTGGCCAGTCCGGCCAGCATCTCCGGCCCCATCGCCCAGGTGTCGAGGTTCAGCGACTCGCGCCCCGATGCGACCCGGTGGAAGGCGGGGTCGATGTAGTCCGGCCCGTTCTTGAAGGGCTGCACCTTGAGGCCCCTGTCGCGCAGCGCGGCCAGCAGCCCCAGCATGACCGTGGTCTTGCCGGTTCCCGAGGCGGAAGCCGCGATCAGCAGGCCCGGGGTCATCGGCCGGTGCCGGGAAAGCGGGGATCGGTGCCGACGGGCCGGTAGCGGCGGTCGTAGTCGCCCGCGTAGAGGCGGCTTTCCTCGAAACCTTCCTGCGCCAGAGCGGGGCCGACAAGGATGAGGGCGGTGCGCTCCACTTCCTCCGGGACCGAGGCTTTCAGTGTGGCCAGCGTCGCCCGGATGATCCGCTGGTCGGGCCAGCTTGCGCGCCAGACCACGGCAACCGGGCAGTCGGCACCGTAATGCGGGATCAGCTCCTCGGTCAGCTTGTCGATCAGGTGGATCGAGAGATGCAGGGCCAGAGTGGCCCCGGTGGCGGCAAAGGCGGGCAGGTTCTCGCGTGAGGGCATCTGGGTCGCCCGGCCTTCGGTGCGCGTCAGGACCACCGATTGCGCAAGGCCGGGCAAGGTCAGTTCCACCCCCAGCGCCGCCGCCGCCGCCGCGAAGGAGGGCACGCCGGGGGTCACGTCGTAGGGAATCCCGAGGTCGCGCAACCGGCGCAACTGCTCGCCCATCGCCGACCAGACCGAGAGGTCGCCGGAATGGAGCCGCGCCACGTCCTGCCCCGCCTCATGCGCCGACTGGATTTCGGCCAGGATCTCCTCCAGCGACAGGGGCGCGGTGTTGACGATCCGGCAGCCCGGCGGGCAGTGCGACAGCACTCCCTCGGGCACCAGCGAACCGGCGTAGAGGCAGACCGGCGAAGCGGCGATCAGGTCGCGCCCGCGCAGGGTCAGGAGGTCCGGGGCGCCCGGCCCGGCGCCGATGAAATGGACGGTCATCGCTTCTCCTTGCAGGAACCCGACCCTGCATTTGCTCTTTTCCTGAAATACTCCCGCCGGAGGCCCTTCATCCCGCCGCCTCCGCAATCGCCGCAGTGGCCATCCGGTCCGCCGACACCGCCCGCGGCCCCCAAAGCCGTGCCCCCTGCCCTGCCGCCGCCAGCGCCACCGCCTCGGCCACCGAGCCGGTGCCGAACTGTCCCTGAACGCGAGCGGACTGCGTGGGCGTCGGGATGCCACGCAGGGCCGCTGGGTCCAGCGCCACAAGCGGAAGGTCAAGCAGCCGGGCCAACGGTTCCAGCCCTGCGGCCTTCGTCTTTAGCGTCGCAAGATGCGTCACACCCGCTGGCCCGCCTGCCTGTGCTAGGGCATCCTGCAACGCGGAGAGGGTCGCCCCGCCACGAAAGCCGAAACCGGCGACGATCATCGGGTGACACTCCACTGCAGGATCGGCAGGGCGGCGCGCCATCCCCGCTTGCGGCCGATGGGGACGGTTTCAGAAAGCTCGACCTTGAGGAGATGGCCGCCATGGCGGGCGGACCAGTCGAGGACCAGCGCCTCGGTCTCCAGCGTCACCGCGTTCAGGACCAGACGGGTGCCCCGAGGGGCGATTTCCCAAAGCCGGGCGAGCAGGTCATCCGACGCGCCGCCACCGATGAAGACCGCATCCGGAACGGGCAGGCCCTCCAGCCCCTCGGGCGCGCGGGCCTCGGTCAGGCGGTGACGGTGGCCAAGGCCGAAAGCCTCCACATTGCCCCGGGCGCGAGACGCTCGGGCGGGGTCGGCCTCAAGCGCCTCGACGCGCGCGCCACCGGCCAGCAGCCATTCGATGCCGATGGAGCCGGAGCCTGCGCCGATATCCCAGAGGGTTTCACCCGCGCGGGGCGCAAGCGCCGACAAGGTCAACGCACGGACCGGGCGCTTGGTCAACTGGCCGTCGTGCTGGAAGAACTCGTCCGGCAGGCCAGAGGCGCCCGGCAGGCCGGGATCGGTGGCCTCGATGGCCGCCGAGACCGGGGCCCCGATCGGGTTGGCTGGCAAGCCGGGTGTGATCCGCTCGTTCGGGCCGCCAAGGCGCTCAAGCACGGTCAGTTTCGCATTCGGATGGCCGTTCTCCCGCAGCCACCCGGCAAGCTCGCCCACCGCTTCCCCGTCGCGAAGAGTGCAGATCACCCGCACCCCGCGCCCAAGAACCGGGCGCAACCGTGTGAAGGGCGCGGCGTGGAGGCCAAGGCAGAGACATTCCTCCAACCGCCAGCCCAGCCGGTTCGCGGCAAGCTGGAAGGTCGAGGGCGCGGGATGCGAGGTCCACTCGCCCGGCCTCAAATGCGCCATCAGGCTGCCGCCCGCGCCGAACCAGAACGGATCGCCCGAGGCGAGGACGACGGTGGGTCTGCCCCGGTGCGCAAGGACGGGGCTTGCGTCGAAGGGAACTGGCCAGGGCTGCCCCTTGTCCCCGGCCCCGACAAGGGACAGATGCCTCGGGCCGCCGAAGATGACCTGCGCAGCGGCAAGCGCGGCACGGCTTGCGGGCGACAGGCCCTCCGGTCCATCTTCGCCAAGACCGATGATCGTCAGCCAGGGATCAGCCATGCACCGCGTCCTCCTGCTGGGCGGAACCACCGAAGCTGCCCGCATGGCCCGCGCGCTGGCGGATGCTGGCGTGGACGCGGTCTATTCCTATGCGGGCCGCACGGAAGCCCCGGTCGCGCAGCCGCTGCCCGTCCGCATGGGCGGGTTTGGCGGGGTAGCGGGGCTTTCGGCCTATCTGCAGACGGAACAGATCAGCCATGTCATCGACGCCACCCACCCTTTCGCGGCGCAGATGAGCCGGAACGCGGTCGAGGCCTGTGCAGCCGCTGGCGTGCCTCTGATCGCGCTTGAGCGCCCGCCGTGGCAAGCCGGGCCGGGCGACGACTGGACCCATGTCCCGGATCTCGCCGGGGCGGTGGCGGCGCTGGGCAATGTCCCGCGCCGGGTGTTCCTTGCCATCGGACGGCAGAACCTTGATGCCTTCGCCGGGGTGCCGCAGCACCACTATCTCCTGCGGCTGGTCGATCCGCCAACCGAAGCGCTGCCCTTGCCGAAGGCCGAGGCCGTCATTGCCCGAGGTCCCTTCACGGTGGACGGCGACCGGGCATTGCTGCGGACCCACCGGATCGAGGTGATCGTCGCCAAGAATGCCGGCGGTGCAGGGGCCGAGGCGAAGCTGGTCGCCGCGCGGGAGTTGGGCCTGCCGGTGGTGCTGATCGACCGGCCCGCCCTGCCCGAGCGTCGCATCGCCCGGTCGGTGCCCGAAGTCATGACCTGGCTGCGTGGCTGAGCTTGGGGCAAAGCTCGTCGGGCACGTCGTGTCCTCCTCGCGCACCACCTCCGAGAAGGACACGACGTGAACGACGACGGGGCCGGGGCTCATCGCGCGCTCCGGGGCGAATAGACCCAGGGGCCGACCCGGCGTGTGGCAGAGTTGCCGACGATGACCACCGTCCGCATGTCAGCCATTTCGGGCATGGCTTCGCCGAGGCTGACGGTGGTGAGGCGCTGCTCGGGGGTCGAGACGGCGCGGGCGAAGGTGATCAGGCGATCTGGGCCACATTCCTCGCGCAGGGTCGTCAGGGCTTTGGCGAACCCTTCGGGGCGGCTGGCCGAGCGGGGGTTGTAGAAGGCCATCGCGAAATCGGCCCTTGCTGCGTGGCGGAGGCGGGTCTCGATGACGCTCCACGGCTTGAGGTTGTCACTGAGGTTGATGCAGCAGAAATCATGGCCCAGCGGCGCGCCCGCCGCAGCCGCTGCGGCCAGCATCGCGGTGATCCCGGGCAGGACGCGGATGTCGAGCGCCTGCCAGTCCTCGCGGCCCTCCAGCGCCTCGAAGACGGCGGAGGCCATGGCAAAGACGCCGGGGTCGCCGGAGGAGACGACGACAACGCGACGGCCCGCGGAGGCCATCTCCAGCGCGGCGCGGGCGCGGTCAAGCTCGACGCGATTGTCGGAAGGGTGCAGGGACAGGCCGGGGCGCGGGGCGACACGGGCGACATAGGGGATGTAGCCGACCACGTCGGTCGCCTGCGCCAAAACCTGCGAGACCTCGGGCGTCACCAGCCGGTCATCCCCCGGGCCAAGGCCTGCAATGGCAAGCCAGCCGCTCACTCCGCGATCTCCGGACGGCGGCCGTGGCCGTGGACGAGGACGATTGCGAAATAGGGGCAGTCGTGGTCCTCAACCTCGGTCAGCCGGGCGACACGCTGGCCGGGCATCGTGCCACGCTCCACCAGCCAGGCCGAGTGCAGGCGCCCGGTCCGTTCCAGCGCCCGGCGGACGCGGGGCAGGTTGCGGCCCGTCTTCATCACCACCAGCGCGTCGGCCTGTTCCATGTGCCGGACCAGATCTTCCTCGGGCAATGTGCCCATCAGCACGGTCAGCACGTCATCGCCCCAGGTGATCGGGGTGTCGGTCGCGTTCCAGCAGCCAGTCATGCCGGTGATGCCGGGGATCACCTCAACCGGCACCCTTCCTTGCAGGCGGGAGTGAAGGTGCATGAAGCTGCCGTAGAAGAAGGGATCGCCTTCGCAGAGGACCAGCACGTCCTCGGTCAAGGCGAGCGTCGCCAGACGGTCGGCCCAGTCGTCATAAAAGCGGGCGAGCGCGTCGGTGTATTCCGGGCTGTCGAAGGGCAGTTCGGTCGTGACGGGGTATTCCATCGGGTATTCCACAGCCGTAGGCGACAGCATCCCCTCCACGATCCGGCGCGCCTGACCCGCGCGCCCGGCCTTGCGGAAATAGGCGACATGCTTCGCCGCACCGATGGCACGGGCGGCGCGCAGGCTCATCAGGTCAGGGTCGCCGGGGCCGAGGCCCGCACAGATCACCTTGCCGGTTGCGGGGCCCATGGTCATTCCTTCCGGCTGGCGAGGGCGTTGACCGCCGCAACGGTGATCGCCGAGCCGCCGAGGCGGCCCTTGACGATCAGGCTTGGCACAGGTGGCGCGACCATGAGGGCATCCTTGGATTCGGCGGCCCCGACAAAGCCGACCGGGCAACCGATGATCGCCGCGGGACGCGGACAGGCGGGGTCTTCCAGCATGTTCAGAAGGTGGAACAGCGCAGTCGGGGCATTGCCGATGGCGATGATCGACCCGGCGAGATGCGGCCGCCAGAGTTCGAGGGCGGCGGCGCTTCGCGTATTGCCCATCGCCTTGGCCAGATCGGGGACGCGGGCGTCGTTCAGGGTGCAGATCACCTCATTGCCTTTCGGCAGCCTTGCGCGGGTGATGCCTTCGCTGACCATACGCGCATCGCAGAGGATAGGCGCGCCGTCTTCCAGCGCGGCGCGGGCGGCGATGGCCATGCCGGGGGTGAAGCGGATATGGGGCGCAAGCTCGACCATCCCGGCGGCGTGGATCATGCGGACGGCGACCACTTCCTCCTCGGGCGTGAAGCGGGCGAGGTCGGCCTCGGCCCGGATCATGGCGAAGCTTTGCAGATAGATGGCAGCGCCGTCGGTTTCATAGCTGTGGGGCATGGAGGGCTTTCAGGTGGTCTTGGATCGCCTTGGGTGCGAGGCCCGTCAGGCTGGGAATGTCGGAGGCGGTGCCGTTCCGGATCAGGTTGTAGCCCTGGCCGGGGGCGGTAAGGGTCAGGTCGGCAGGTGCCGGATGGGCGCAGCCCTTGGCGCAGCCGGAGAGGTGGAGGCTCTGGCCGTCGGGCAGGTCGGCGGCAAGCGCGCGCGCCAGGCTCCGTGTCTCGCCCAGAGCCTGCGGGCAGCCGGGCGCGCCGGTGCAGGCGGTGACACGCAGGACGGGATCGGCGGGGTCGGTGATCAGGCCGGGAACCTGCGGGACTTCGGTCGCACCAACGAGGAACAGCATCCGCCAGGGGGTTGGGCGGATCTCGTGGCCAAGGGCGGCGAGGGCGAGCAGGGTCCCGGCCCGCATCTGGCCGAAGGCGAGGGCGACCAGGGCTCCCTGCGCTTGGAGGCCGGGGGTCGGGACCGGCAGCGGATCAGCC
>JAFLCY010000040.1 GCA_017303485.1 Rhodobacterales bacterium | reverse complement strand
TCGCGGATACTGGCCTCATCGACGCGGGGGGCGATGGGGGTGGGGTCGAGGCCGGCGGCGCGGAGCATGGCCAGGCGCGTGGATGAGGTCGAGGCGAGGATCAGGGGCATGAAGGGTGTGGATATCCGCGGTTTGTTCCTGGGCCCTTTGCGGGGGAGAAAGGGGGTGCCGCCGGCAAGCTGTGGGCATTGGTCGCAGTCCGGGGCTGTCCGGCCAGAGATATCCCGCTGTTGAGAGGCTTGTCACGCGGGACGGGAAAAATTCTTGTGCCCGGGGTGGGGATGGGTCCGTCCTGTGGATTAGATCGGTGAATGATTTTTAGCAAGATGTTGATTTCAAATGATATTGCTGAGACTGTTTCGCCGCGTTCCATCTTTTCCCGGATTTGTCCCCAAGCCCCTCCTTGTGGAGCATTCTGGGGGCGGTGGGGCTAATCCCGTTCTCCACAGGGCCTACATCAACCACATTCCTTCTTTTCTTTATTCCTTATAGAAGAATGGCGCAGTCATCTGGGTGGACGAAATGCTTGAGACGATCACGGATTTTCTGGCCGACTGGTATCCGGTGACGAAGTCCCTGCATGTGGTCTCGGTGATCTCCTGGATGGCGGGGATGTTCTACCTGCCCCGACTGTTCGTCTATCATGCCGAACAGGTCGAGCCGGGGTCGAAGACCGATGCGATGTTCCAGACCATGGAACGTCGTCTCCTGCGCGGGATCATCAACCCGGCGATGATCGCGAGCTTTGTCTTCGGCCTTGCGCTGGTGTTCACGCCGGGGGTGGTGGACTGGTCCTTTGCCTGGCCCTGGGTCAAGGCGGGGGCCATTCTGGTGATGGGCTGGTTCCACGGCTGGCTGTCTCTGCGGCGGAAGGAGTTCGCCCGGGGTGCTAATACCCGCAGCGGTCGGACCTACCGGATCATGAACGAGATTCCGACGGTCCTGATGCTGATCATAGTCTTCTCGGTGATCCTGCGCTACTGATTGACTTTTGCCGGGACCACGATTAGGTGCGGCTTTGCAGGGCCGTCCGGTCCACCGCATCTCCCGTTGCACATCCGCTGAGACCCCCCGTATCGGGCGAGGTCCGCCCAAAGGTATTCCATGAACGTTGAACGCTTGAACCTCGCCCAACTCAAGGCCAAGACCCCGGCCGATCTTCTGGCCATGGCCGAGGAGTGGGAGATCGAGAACGCCCCCTCGATGCGCAAGGGCGAGATGATGTTCCAGATTCTGAAGGAACATGCCGAGGAAGGCTGGGAGATCGGTGGCGACGGTGTGCTGGAAGTGCTGCAGGACGGGTTCGGCTTCCTGCGCTCGCCCGAGGCCAACTACCTGCCCGGCCCGGATGACATCTACGTCTCGCCCGAGATGATCCGCCAGTTTTCATTGCGCACCGGCGATTCCATCGAAGGGGTCATCAAGGCCCCGCTGGAGACCGAGCGCTACTTCAGCCTGACCAAGGCGACGAAGATCAATTTCGACGACCCCGAGAAGGCCAAGCACAAGGTCCACTTCGACAACCTGACGCCCTTGTACCCGGATGAGCGGCTGAAGATGGAGGTCGAGGACCCGACGATCAAGGACCGCTCGGCCCGGATCATCGATCTGGTCTCTCCCATCGGGAAGGGCCAGCGCGGGCTGATCGTGGCCCCGCCACGGACGGGTAAGACGGTTCTGTTGCAGAACATCGCGCATTCCATCGCGACCAACCACCCGGAATGCTACCTGATCGTCCTTCTGATCGACGAACGCCCCGAGGAAGTCACCGACATGCAGCGGACGGTGAAGGGTGAGGTTGTCGCCTCGACCTTCGACGAACCGGCGACGCGGCACGTCGCGGTGGCGGAAATGGTGATCGAGAAGGCCAAGCGCCTGGTCGAACACAAGCGCGACGTGGTGATCCTTCTCGACTCGATCACCCGTCTGGGCCGGGCGTTCAACACCGTGGTCCCGTCCTCGGGCAAGGTCTTGACCGGCGGTGTGGATGCGAACGCCCTGCAACGCCCGAAGCGCTTCTTCGGCGCGGCGCGCAACATCGAGGAAGGCGGGTCGCTGACCATCATCGCCACCGCGCTGATCGACACCGGCAGCCGGATGGACGAAGTGATCTTCGAGGAATTCAAGGGCACCGGTAACAGCGAAATCGTGCTGGACCGGAAAGTGGCCGACAAGCGCGTCTTCCCGGCGATGGACATCCTCAAGTCCGGTACCCGGAAAGAGGACCTTCTGGTCGACAAGATGGACCTGCAGAAGACCTATGTCCTGCGCCGCATCCTGAACCCGATGGGCACGACGGATGCGATCGAATTCCTGATCGGCAAGCTGAAGCAGACCAAGTCGAACAGCGACTTCTTCGAGTCGATGAACACCTGATAGGCGGCGGCGATGGACACGATCTATGCCCTCGCCACGGCGCGGGGTCGGTCGGGCCTCGCCGTGGTTCGCGTCTCGGGACCAGCGGCGTTTGCGGCCGGGGTGGCGCTGTGCGGGTCGTTGCCTGCGCCGCGCATGGCCGGGCTGCGGCGGCTGACCTGGGATGGGGAGCTTCTGGACGAGGCTCTGGTGTTGTGCTTCGCCCAGGGAGCCAGCTTCACGGGTGAGGCGGTGGTGGAGCTGCACTGCCACGGTGGCCCGGCAGTGGTGGGCGCGGTGCTGCGGGCGCTGTCCGACCAGCCGGGGCTGCGGCTGGCCGAGCCGGGGGAGTTCACTCGCCGCGCGCTGGAGAACGGCGTGCTGGACCTGGCGCAGGTGGAAGGCCTTGCCGACCTGATCGACGCCGAGACCGAGGCACAGCGGCGGCAGGCGGTGCGGGTGCTGTCGGGTTCGGTCGGACGACGTGTCGAGGGTTGGCGGCGCGACCTGGTCCGAGCCGGGGCACTGTTGGAGGCCACGATTGATTTCGCGGACGAGGAGGTGCCGGTCGATGTCTCGCCCGAAGTGCTGGCGTTGATCGACGGACTGACAGCAGATCTCGGGCGGGAAGCGGCAGGCGTCCTGGCCGCGGAACGTATCCGTGACGGGTTCGAAGTAGCGATCGTCGGAGCGCCGAACGTTGGCAAGTCGACATTGCTAAACCAGCTGGCCGGGCGCGAGGCGGCAATCACCAGCGAAATCGCCGGGACGACGCGGGATGTGATCGAAGTACGGATGGAGATTGCCGGGCTGCCGGTGACCTTCCTTGATACCGCGGGGCTGCGCGATACCGAGGACCGGCTGGAGCAGGCGGGAATTGACCGGGCGCTGGCGCGGGCGGAAGCGGCGGATTTGCGCCTGTTCCTCACAGACGGCGCGGCGGTGCCGGGATTGACACCCTCAGGCGATGATCTGGTAGTCTTTGGTAAGTCTGACACCATATCTGGTTTGGTTGGGCTTGCCGTATCGGGCAAGACTGGCCAGGGAGTGCCCGAACTGATGGCCAAAGTGGGCGCAATCCTGCAAGATCGCGTAGGATCAGCTGGCGCTTTGGTCCGGGAACGGCATCGCGTAGCTGTTACATCGGCAATTCGCTCTCTGGCCGAGTCACGGGCGGAAGTGGTAAGAGGCGACTCGCGCGTCGAGCTGGCGGCGGAGCATTTGCGGCAGGCTGTGCGAGCACTGGACGCGCTTGTAGGCCGCGTGGATGTTGACGACTTGCTCGGTGAGATTTTCGCCAGCTTCTGCATCGGCAAGTGAAGAGTGTTCCAAGGAGTGTTCCACGTGAAACACTACGATGTCATCGTTATCGGCGGCGGCCATGCGGGCGCCGAGGCAGCTGCAGCAGCGGCCCGGATGGGGGTGTCCACTGCTCTGGTGACGTTGCGCGTGGAGACGCTGGGCGCGATGTCCTGCAACCCGGCGATTGGCGGCTTGGGCAAGGGTCACCTTGTTCGCGAGATCGACGCGCTGGATGGCGTGATGGGCCGCATGGCAGACCGGGCGGGTATCCAGTTCCGGCTTCTGAACCGCCGGAAAGGCCCGGCTGTACAGGGACCACGCGCGCAGATCGACAGGCGTTTGTACCGGGAAGCGATGCAGGCCGAGTTGTTGGCAATCGCGGGGCTGGATGTTGTCGAGGGCGAAGTCGCGGAGCTGCGCCTTGTCGGCGGCGCAGTGGCGGGCGTCACGCTGGCCTCCGGCGTGGAACTTGCCTCGAATCGTGTTGTTCTGACGGCGGGAACATTCCTGAACGGGGTAATTCATATCGGTGACCGCCGAATGTCTGGCGGGCGGATGGGCGATTCGCCGTCAAAGCTGCTCGCTGCGCAGCTGGCCGAACTGGCGCTTCCCGTCGGGCGACTGAAGACAGGAACGCCGCCACGGCTGGATGGCCGAACGATTGACTGGGCGCGGCTGGAAAGCCAGCCAGGGGACGAGAACCCGTCCGTGTTTTCCTTCCTGAACCGGGCGCCGGAAGCCCGGCAGATCTCCTGTGGGATCACGCATACGGGGGAGGCGACACACCAGATCGTGCGGGAGAATCTTGGTCGCTCCGCAATGTATGGGGGGCATATCGAGGGTGTCGGCCCGCGCTATTGCCCGTCGATCGAGGACAAGGTGGTGCGGTTTGCCGACAAGACTTCGCATCAGGTCTTCCTAGAGCCAGAAGGGCTCGACGATCACACGGTCTATCCGAACGGGCTGTCGACCTCGCTGCCCGAGGAGGTCCAGCACGCCTATATCCGCACGATCGCCGGGCTGGAGAAGACTGCGATCCTGCAGCCGGGCTACGCGATCGAATACGACTATTTTGATCCGCGCGGACTGCAAAAGACGCTGGAAACGCGCGCAGTGCCAGGGCTGTACTTCGCCGGCCAGATCAACGGAACGACGGGCTATGAGGAAGCTGGGGCGCAAGGTCTAGTAGCGGGTCTGAACGCGGCCGCAGCAGCTAGCGGCGCAGCGCCGGTCGAGTTTAGTCGGACGGACAGCTACATCGGCGTGATGATCGACGATCTCACCTCTCGTGGAGTGACAGAGCCCTACCGCATGTTCACCTCGCGGGCCGAGTTCCGGCTGACTGTGCGGGCGGACAATGCCGACCGACGCTTGACGCCGCTGGGCATTGCGGCTGGCTGCGTGTCGCAGGCGCGCCGCGAAGCTTTCGAAAGGAAGCTTGAGGCGCTGGAAGCGGGGCGGCTGGTGTTGCAGGCTGAAATGATTGGACCCAAGGCCCTGAACGAAATCGGGCTTGCCGTCAGCAAGGATGGCGGGAAGAGGTCAGCCTATGATGTGCTTTCTCTCTCCGGCGCGCAGCTTGATGTCGTAGTTCAAGGCTTTCAAGCCTACCAGATGTTGAGCATGGACGTGCTGGAGCAACTTCAGATCGACGCGACGTATGACCAGTACTCCGATCGCCAGGCGAAAGAAGTCGCGGACTTGCGCCGCCAGGAAACACAGCGAATCCCCGCGGACTTCGACTTCGGCAAGATTTCCGGTCTTTCGAACGAACTGAAGCAGAAGCTTTCGCGCTTGCAGCCGGACACGATTCTGCAAGCTTCGCGAATCGAGGGTGTAACGCCCGCAGCACTGCTGCTTGTCCTCGCGCATTTGCGGAAGCCACAAGCAGAGCGTCTCGCTGGATGACGCAACCTGCTGAAGCTTGTCTTGCTGAGCTGAGTGTTTCACGTGAAACAATCGCTGCTCTCCGCGCTTTCGAAGGGCTTGTCCAGCGCTGGTCGCCTGCAATCAACTTAGTTAGCAAAGCTTCTCTCGCGGACCTGTGGCAGCGCCACATTCTTGATTCTGCACAAATCTTCACGCTGTGCCCTGCGAAAGCCGCGACTTGGGTCGACGTGGGGTCTGGCGGAGGCTTTCCTGGCCTTGTTGTTGCTATTCTTGCGAAAGAGCTGAAGCCGGACTTGCAAGTGACGCTTGTTGAATCCGATTTGCGCAAAGCGACATTCTTGCGCCAGGCTGCGCAGACTTTGGCCGTGCCAGTCAGCGTACTGAGCGAGCGAATCGAATCAGTCGCGCCTCTCGCAGCGGATGTCTTTTCTGCGCGCGCGCTTGCGCCACTTCAGGACCTTCTCGCATATGCTGATCGCCATTTGGCGGCATCGGGCACTGGAATCTTTCCGAAAGGCGCGCGATATGCAGAAGAGCTAACTGCAGCGAAAGCGTCCTGGCTTTACGACGTTGACGTCCGGCCTAGCTTGTCCGAAGCGGAAGCTGCAATTCTTGTGATCAGGAACCTCCATCGTGCCCATGTCTGAACGATCGCACTCTTACATTCTTGCGCTGGCCAATCAGAAGGGCGGCGTCGGAAAGACGACAACTGCGATCAACTTGGCTGCAGGGCTTGCCGAGCTGGGCAAGAAAGTGCTGCTTGTCGACATCGACCCGCAAGGCAACTCGTCGACGGGACTGGGTATTCGGCCGGATGCCCGGAAGAAGACCAGCTATGACTTGATCGTTGACGGCGTCGCCCTACAGGATGTTGTGATCGCGACGGGTATTCCGGATGTTATGATCATCCCGGCGAATGCCGATCTGTCCTCGGCTGATCTGGATATCGTCTCGAATGAGAAGCGCAGCTACTTGCTGCACGATGCGCTGCGTCGACCTGAAATGGACGCCTACGGTTTCGACTATATCCTGATCGACTGCCCGCCGGCGCTCAGCTTGCTGACAGTCAACGCCCTGGTTGCCTGCAGCTCGGTTCTTGTGCCGCTGCAATGCGAGTTCTTCGCGCTTGAGGGTCTGTCGCAACTCATGTTGACGATTCGCGACGTGAGGCGATCGGCGAATCCGGACCTGCGAATCGAAGGTGTTGTGTTGACTATGCATGATCGCCGCAACAGGTTGACAGCTCAAGTTGAGGCGGACGCGCGCGCCAACATGGGCGACCTGGTGATGCGCACAACGATTCCGCGCAATGTGCGAATCAGCGAAGCTCCGTCCTATGCGCTGCCAGTGCTGACTTATGACCCGGGCTCGAAGGGGGCCGAAGCATACCGGGCTCTGGCGCGGGAAATTGCAGATCGGCGCAAGACGCCAGAAGTTTCAGAGGCTTGAGATGAGCGGCAAGAACGAGAAGCGGGGACTGGGTCGCGGGCTTTCGGCGCTGATGGCGGATGTTCATCTGGCCGGGCCAGAACAGATGGCCACGCCGCGAAAAGCCGAACTGCATCTTCCGGTCGACAAGCTGGAGCCGAATCCGCAGCAGCCGCGGCTTGATTTCAAACGGGAAGATCTTGAGTCGCTGGCCGATTCGATCCGGCAGAAGGGCGTGATTCAGCCGTTGATCGTGCGGCGAAAGCCGGGCCGTGACGTCTACGAGATCGTGGCGGGCGAACGGCGCTGGCGGGCGGCGCAACTGGCCCAACTGCATGAAGTTCCTGTCATTGTTCGAGATTTCAACGACACCGAAGTTCTGGAAGTTGCCATCATCGAAAACATCCAGCGCGCCGACCTGAACGCTATCGAAGAGGCGCTTGGCTTCCGGCAGTTGATGACCCGATTCGGCCATACGCAAGAGAAGCTGGCCGAGGCACTGAGCAAGAGCCGAAGCCATGTGGCGAATCTGATGCGGCTGCTGTCATTGCCGACTGATGTGCAGGACATGGTGCGCGACGGGTCGCTGTCTGCTGGCCACGCCCGGGCCCTGATCGGCAGTCCGAAGGCACAGGACCTGGCTGCGCAGATCGTGGCCAAGGGGCTTTCGGTTCGGGAAACCGAGAAGCTGATGAAGGCGCAGGAAACGGCCAAACCGTCGACCCCGAGGGCCGTGCGTGTGCCCGAGAAGGATGCGGATACCCGGGCGCTGGAGGGGGACCTTTCGGCAAACCTGAAGATGCCGGTACGGATCGAACATTCCGCGGATGGAGAAAGCGGCGAGCTGAGAATCCGCTATGGTTCGCTTGATGACCTCGACAGGTTGTGCCGAGTACTGTCCCAACTACCAGATGAAGATTGATCAGCCGGCGCTTTGACGGTTTGCCAATAGGGCGCGGAGGATGCCATTCAGCATCAGGACGCCGGTTTCGGTGGTCCGGATGCTGTCGCCGTCCAGATGGAGGAAGCCGAGCGATGCCATTTCGCCAAGCGCAATCGGCGCGAGCGGTGCGCCGGCGAGGCCCTCGAACCGGCTAAGCGATGCGCCTTCCTTCAGGCGCAGTGCGAACATCAGGTACTCGGCGGCGCGGTCTTCTGACGAGATGCGCTCGGTCGTTTCGGCGGAACCGGATTGTGTCAGGGTGCGGTCGAGCCAGGGGGTTGGCTGGCGTTCGGCCTCTGTGGCGAATCGGACCGAATCAAGGGTGAGTCGGCCATGCGCGCCGGGGCCGATCCCGGCGTAGTCGCCCATGCGCCAGTAGATCAGGTTGTGACGTGATTCGTCGCCGGGGCGCGCGTGATTCGAGACCTCATAGGCAGGGAGGCCGGCCTCGCGCGTAATTTCCTGCGTCAGCAGGAACATGTCGGCGGCGAGGTCTTCTTCGGGGAGGCCCCGCAAGAGGTTCTTCGCGTGCATCTGGCCGAAGACCGTGCCGTCCTCAATGGTGAGCTGGTAGAGCGAGAGGTGTGAGGTGCCGAAGTCGAGCGCGCGGTTGAGTTCGTCGCGCCAGGCGGCGAGGCTCTGGTTCTGGCGGGCGTAGATCAGGTCGATGGACACCCGCTGAAAGGCAGTTTGCGCGATCCCGATGGCCTTGGCGGCTTCCTCTACGGTGTGCATCCGGCCCAGACGGCGGAGATCTTCGGGATCAAGTGACTGAATCCCAAGGGAAACCCGGTTGACGCCGGCCTTGGCGTAACCTTCGAAGCGGGCGGCCTCGACCGATCCGGGGTTGGCCTCCAGGGTGATTTCCACATCATTCGCCAGGGTCCAGGTGGCGCGGATGCGGTCGAGGATGCCCTGGACGGTGGTGGCCTCCATCAGCGAGGGGGTGCCACCGCCAAAGAAGACGGTGTTCAGGATACGGCCTTGGGTCAGCGCGCCCACGCGGTCTATTTCAGCCTCGAATGCCTGAAGCCAGCGGGACTGATCTATGCGGGCGGCGACGTGGCTGTTGAAGTCGCAGTAGGGGCATTTCGACTGGCAGAAGGGCCAGTGTATATACAGGCCGAAGCCCGCGTGACGCCAGTCTTCCATCAGGGGAACAGGGCGGCGACGAGCTTGCGGAAGGCGTCGGCGCGGTGGGAGAGGCGGTTCTTCTCCCAGCGGTCCATCTCGCCGAAGGTCTGGGTATGGCCGTTGGGCAGGAAGATCGGGTCGAAGCCGTGGCCCTGCTCGCCGCGGCCCGGCCAGACGAGGCGACCGGGGGATTTACCTTCGAAGACAAGATCTTGGCCGTCAGGGGCGGCAAGGACGAGGGTGCAGCAGAACTGCGCCAGACGGGGCTTTGGCGCGTTCGCGGCCTCCAGCGCGCGCCAGACACGCTCCATCCCGACCGCGAAGTCCCGGCCCTTCGCCGTGGTGGCCCAGTCGGCTGTAAATACACCCGGAGCGCCGCCAAGGGCATCGACGGCGAGGCCGGAATCGTCGGCCAGCGCAGTGAGACCAGCGGCTTTCGCGGCGGCATGCGCCTTGAGCCGGGCGTTGCCGACGAATGTCGTCTCGGTTTCCGCAGGCTCAGGGAGGCCGAGGTCGCCGGCGCCCACCACGGTCACGTCAAACGGGCCGAGAAGGTCGGCGATCTCTTCCAGTTTGCCACGGTTGTGCGTGGCGACCAAAAGACGATCCCCGCGCTTCAGCATCTTACAGGCCCAAAGCCGCCCGTTGCGCGGCGACGAGCGCGGCATTGCCTTGGCGAGCAAGGTCGAGGAGGTGCAGGAGTTCGTCCTGGCTGAAAGCCGACCCTTCGGCGGACATCTGCACTTCGATCAGCTTGCCTGCGCCGGTCATCACGAAGTTGCCATCGGTCCCGGCCGCCGAATCCTCTGCATAGTCGAGGTCGAGGACGGGCTGCCCGGCATAGACACCGCAGGACACCGCCGAAACGTGGTCCATGATCGGATCGGAGATGATCACGCCAGAGGTCAGCAGCTTGTTGACCGCCAGCCGCAAAGCCACCCAGCCGCCGGTGATCGAGGCGCAGCGGGTGCCGCCGTCGGCCTGGATCACGTCGCAGTCCACCACGATCTGGCGTTCGCCCAAAGCCTGACGGTCCACGCCCGCCCGCAGTGAACGACCGATAAGCCGTTGAATTTCTTGTGTGCGACCGGACTGTTTGCCCGCAGCAGCCTCACGCCGGGTGCGCGAGTTGGTGGCGCGGGGCAGCATGCCGTATTCCGCCGTCACCCAACCCTGCCCGGTGTTCTTCAGGAAGGGCGGTGCCTTGTCCTCGATGGTGGCGGAACACAACACATGCGTTTCACCCATCTTGATCAGGCAAGAGCCCTCGGCATGCTTCATCACGCCGGTTTCGATTGAAACCGCCCGAAGATCGCTTAACTTTCTGCCTGACGGACGCATTGCCGAACCTTTCGCTGGACTGCGGCCACATATGCAACCACAGGCGGGGGATGCAACCCCGATTACCATGACGACTCCGCAACCGATCCTGGCCGAGATGAACGACCGCACGCGCGAGGTGTTTCGCCGCGTGGTCGAGGGCTATCTGACCTCGGGCGAGCCGGTGGGGTCGCGGACCCTGACGCGCACGCTGTCCGAAAAGGTCTCGGCCGCGACGGTGCGCAATGTGATGCAGGATCTGGAATATCTGGGGCTTCTGGACAGCCCTCATGTCTCGGCCGGCCGGGTGCCGACGCAGGCAGGCTTGCGGATGTTCGTCGACAGCCTGCTGGAAGTGGGCCAGGTCGCGCCGGAAGATCAGGAGAAGATCGACGCCACGCTGGGCGTCAACGACCACGACGTGACGACACTTCTGGACGAGGTCGGGGCTGCGCTTTCGGTGATCACCCGGGGGGCCAGCGTGGTGCTGTCGCCCAAGCGGGAAGCTGCGATCCGGCATATCGAGTTCGTGAGCCTTGGGGCGGACCGGGCGCTGGTGGTGCTGGTCTTTGCCGATGGGCAGGTGGAAAACCGGGTCTTCGTGCCGCCGCCGGGACAGACGCCATCGTCGATGCGCGAGGCGGCGAATTTCCTGAATGCGATGGCGGAAGGGCGGACGCTGTCGGAACTGCGCAGCCGGATGAGCCGGGAAATCGCGCAGCGGCGGCAGGAAATCGATTCGCTGGCGCGGCAGATGGTGGAAAGCGGGCTGGCGCTTTGGGAAAACGCCGGAGAGCCCTCGGAGCGGCTGATCGTGCGCGGGCGGTCGAACCTGATCGGCGAGGCGGCAGATCAGGCCGAGATTGACCGCATCCGGGTGCTGTTCGACGATCTCGAACGCAAGCGCGACATTGCCGAGTTCCTGAACCTGACCGAAGCGGGTGACGGGGTGCGGATTTTTATCGGCTCGGAGAACAAGCTTTTCTCACTTTCCGGTTCAAGTCTCGTGGTTTCTCCCTATATGAACGCTGATCGGAAAATCATCGGCGCGGTGGGCGTCATCGGTCCGACCCGGCTGAACTATGGCCGCATCGTGCCGATCGTCGATTACACCGCCCAGTTGGTGGGCCGCCTGGTCAGTGACCGCGGCAAGGGCTGAAAAGGACGTTGTGAATGTCGCAGGAAGAAACCACCGACTCGCAGGTGGAGTTGGAAGAGTTTGAGGCCGCGGAACTGGATGAGCTTGAGGCCCTGCGGGCCGAGCGCGATGAGATGCGCGACAAGTTCATGCGGGTGCTGGCCGATGCCGAAAACTCGCGCAAGCGGGCAGAACGGGATCGGAAAGAGGCCGAGATGTACGGCGGCACGCGGCTCGCGCGCGACCTCTTGCCGGTCTACGACAACCTGAACCGCGCGATCCAGGCGATCCCCGAGGAAAGCCGGGCGGCTTCGGCCGCGTTGATCGAGGGGGTCGAATTGACCCTGCGCGAACTGACCAATGTGATGACGAAGCACGGAGTGGTGCCGATTTCTCCCGCCGTGGGCGATGTCTTCGACCCGCAGCTCCATCAGGCGATGTTCGAGGCGCCGTTGCCGGGGACGAAGGCCGGACAGATCATTCAGGTGATGACCGAGGGTTTCATGCTGCACGACCGCCTGTTGCGCCCTGCGCAGGTTGGGGTGTCGTCGAACACCGCGGGGTGAGCGGAAAGGGGCGGAGCGTTACCGCCCCTTTCCGTCTTAGACTCGTGCGGGCACTGTAAAGTTAAGCGTGGCCGGTGACGAAAGGGATCTTCTCGCCAAATTTACGCGGCCTTGAGCTCAGCGATTTCCCACCACATCCGCATGGCGGCCGCGCGGCAATCCCGGAAGTCGGCGGAGGTCATCTCGTGGCGCGGAAGGTGGAACAGGTTGGCGATCGGATCGTGGATTGAAACGAAGCGCTGCAAATGCGCTGGCGAATTGAACCCCTTCATGATCCGTTCCCGCTGTCGGGTTGGCCGATGAGAATTCTCAAAGCGATTATTAAGGCCTCTATGTGAACGGTGCTCGACGCCCGGCATGATCTGGCGCTTTGCGGCAGTGTAGGAGCGAAGCTTGTCGGTTATCATTACGCGTGGCGGATGGCCCTGCCGTTTCAGGAGTTTGCGCATCAGGCGATGGGCAGCCCTCTTGTTGCGGCGGCTCTGGACCAGCACATCCAGCACGAAGCCCTCTTGATCGACCGCACGCCAAAGCCAGTGTTTTCTGCCGCCAGTCGCAACCACAACCTCATCAAGGTGCCATTTGTCGCCAAACTTGCCTGCAGACTGAGGCCGGATGCTGTTGGCAAACGCCTGCCCGAATTTCTCGGCCCAAGCCCGCACCGTCTGATGCGAAACGACGATGCCACGCTCGGCAAGCAGGTCTTCAACCATCCGCAGGCTGAGCGGAAAGCGAAAGTACAGCCAGACAGCATGGGCGATCACGTCGGGCGGGAAACGGTGGCGTCGATAAAGTTGAGCGTTGGACATGCCGCTATGTCGCACGTAGGCCAGGGCGACAGATTAACTTTACGGTGTCGGTACACCCATTCTCCCTTCACCCGGATGTAGGTTTCGTCCATGCGCCAGAAGCGATCCGTGGGAGCCTTCCGGCGGCGCGACGCCTCTGCGATCAACGGCGAATACTTCGTGACCCAGCGATCGAGAGTGGCGTGATCCAATGAGACGCCGCGTTCTACAACAATCCCCGTCAATCAGAAAAGTTTACGACAGAACCCCTAGACAGTACTTGGTGACGGCTTTCCACCTTCAAGTTGACGCCTGGCATATGCGGCACAGACCCGCCGCGCCGCCTCGAAATCCGTGTTGTCCGGGTCCACCAGAAAGCGCCAGGAATAGCCGTCTATCAGGGCAATGAGACCGTCCACGGCATCGTCGACACGTTCGGCCGGAAGGGACTGGCGGAAGGCAAAACCGATATTGGACTGGAAGCGGCGGCCAAGCAGACGGTTGATCCGATGCAGCGCCTTCGAATCCCGTTCCTGAAAGGCAAGCCCGAAGCGCAGCCAGGCCTTCTGCACATCGGGTTCATAAAGCTTGGGCTGAAAATTGCTGTCGATGATCGCCAGCAGCCGCTGTTCCGGTGTCGGATCGGCTGGCAGCCGCCGCAGCAGTTCATCGCGCACCAGACTGGACACCCGGCGCAACGTCAGGGCCAGAAGCTCATCCTTGCTGTCGAAATAGTGGCTGACCAGCGCCGGAGACATCTCGGCACGCCGCGCGATGCTGGCCAGCGTGGCGCCGCCAACCCCATCCTGCGCGATCACCGAGATGGCCGCCCGCACAAGCTCGTCGCGCCGGATCACGTTGATCGGTTTCCGCATCGCGTCCTGCCCCATCACGGTTGTCGCTGCCGGAAAATCGCCCAATGGCCCGCTGATTTCAAGCCAGTTTGGTTGATCATTTAATTTATTGACCGCTCAACCAATGTTTGCTTTCATGATCCGATCCGGCGGGGAGGATCGACGTGCCGCATGATGAACCGACCGCTTCCGCAGGGGAAAACAGCCTGGCAAAGGCACAGGCCCGGGTCATCGAGACGGCCTGGATTCCCATGCCTGACGGGCGTCGGCTTGCGGCGCGGCTTTTCCTGCCACAAGGCCAGGGCCGGGTGCCGGTCATCCTGGAATACATCCCCTACCGGCGTCGCGACGGCACCCGTTTCGGCGACGACGAGACCTACCTTTGGTTTGCGGCTCAGGGCTATGCCGGCGCCCGGGTCGATATCGCCGGCACAGGCGATTCCGATGGGCTGATCGGAGATGAATACATCGCCCGGGAACAGGACGATGCCTGCGCCATCATCGCCTGGCTCGCGGCGCAGGACTGGTGCAGCGGCGCGGTCGGAATGATGGGCCATTCCTGGGGGGGATTCTCGGCTCTGCAGGCCGCGGCGCGGCGTCCTCCGGCCCTGAAGGCGGTGATCTCGGTCTATTCGACCGATGACCGCTATGCCTGCGATGCGCATTACATGGGTGGCTGCCTGATCGACAACAATTTCAGCTGGGGCGGGGCCTTCTTCAACTACAGCGCCCTGCCGCCCGACCCCGCCGTGGTGGGTGAGGATCAGTGGCGTGCCATGTGGCTTGCCCGCATCCTCGACGCGAAGTTGCCGCCAGCCGAGTGGCTGCGTCACCAGCGCCGCGATGCGTTCTGGAAACATGGCTCGGTCTGCGAGGATTTCGCCGCCATCGACTGCCCCGTCCTCGCGGTGGGCGGCTGGCTCGACGGCTATACGCGCACGGTGTTCAACCTTGTCGAGCAGCTTGCCGCGCCCTGCAAGGGGATCATCGGGCCCTGGGGGCACAAGATGCCAGAGATCGGCTTCCCCGGCCCGGCAATCGGGTTTCTTCAGGAAGCCCTGCGCTGGTGGGACCGCTGGCTCAAGGATGTCCCGAACGGCGCGGACGCTCTGCCGGACATGCGGCTTTATCTCATGGACGCCCTGACGCCCGACCCGGTGGCCGAAACGCGGCCGGGGCGCTGGCTTGCGGTCGACAATTGGCGGGCGGACCGGCCAGGCCTGCGGCAGTTCACGCCGGGGCGGGATGGCAGACTGGTCGCGGGGAGCGACGCCCTGCCCGGAACACGGCAGGTCCGCTCGCCCCTGACCATCGGACAGGCGGCGCAGGACTGGTGCCCCTATGGCCAGGGTCGCGTCGCCGCCGACGGGGCGACGGACCAACGCATCGACGATGGCATGTCGCTGGTCTTCGACCTTGCCCCGCTGGACGAGCCGCTGCGCATTCTCGGGACCGCCTGGGCCCGTTTGCGCATCGCGGCCGACCGTCCGCAGGCCTTCGTCGTGGTACGACTTACCGATGTCGCGCCGGATGGAACTTCGACCCTGATCACATTCGGCGTCCTCAACCTGTCACATCGCGACAGCGACGAAGACCCGACGCCGCTGCAGCCCGGCGCATTCTACGATGTGAAGGTCGAGTTGAAGCCGGTTGGCCAGACGATCCCTGCCGGGCATTCCCTGCGGCTCGCCATTTCCTCCGCCTACTGGCCCATGGTCTGGCCGTCGCCAGAGATGGTGACCCTGACGATAGACCCGGCTGCAAGCGGGCTTGACCTGCCGCTCCTGACCGGCCCCTCGACCGATGCTGCCCCCTTCGGCCCGGCCGTCCGGGCACGGCCCGGCCCGTCCACCGTGCTGGTTCATGGACGCCAGACCCGCGAGCGGCTGATTGACATCGCCTCGGGCCTCACGACGCTGACGGCCTTCAGCGACGACGGCGTCGAGCGCATCGAGGAGATTGGCACAGAAATTGCTGCGACGCACCGCAAGACCATGATCGTCGCGCCGGACGCCCCGGACTCAGCGGTCTATGTCTCGGAATATTACAGTGCGTACCGTCGAGATGACTGGCAAGCTAGCCTTCAGGCCGATTTCTGCATGACGTGTTCGGCTACCGATTTTCACCTGACCGGACGTCTTGTGGCCCGCGAAGGTGACGACGTGTTGGCCGAACGGGAATTCTGCGAAACCATCCCGCGGGATCACATGTAGCTCGGGATGTCCGTAGGCCATTCCCCGACATGAACATAAGAGCGAGAGGACCGAAATCATGACCGTGACATCCAGCCGCCGCCAGTTCCTGATGGGAAGTGCTGCCATCCTGGCCTGCCCTGTCGTCGTGCGGTCCGCCGCCGCCCAGGCCACCACCGATGCCAGCGTGACGCTGCGTATTGCGGACGATATCAGTAATCTTGACCCCGCCAACCGGGTCGGGCCGGTCGAAGGCAACGTGCTGTTCGCGGTCTGCCAGCGACTGGCGCGCTTCAAGCCCGGTTCGCTGGACTGGGAGCCGGATGCCGCGAAAACGATCACCCAGGTCTCCGACACCGAGATCGACTTCGAACTGAATCCGGGGCAGATGTTCCACGGCGGCTATGGCGAGATGACCGCCGAGGATGTGAAGTTCAGCCTGGAGCGCTTTACCAAACCCGATGCCTCGGGCGCGATGGTCGCCTATGCCGACGACTTCGCGGCCCTCGACCATGTCGAGGTTACCGGCACCTACACTGGCAAGCTGATCCTGAAGAACCCCGCCCCCGCCATCTGGGTCACCGGCATCTGCGACGGATCGGGAACCATCCTGTCGCGGAAAGCGGTCGAGGAACTTGGAGCGGGCATCGCCACGCAGGCGATCGGCAGCGGTCCCTACGTCTTCAAGGAATGGAAAGCGCGCGAGCATATCCTGCTGGAGGCCAACCCCGATTACGCAGGCGCCGACAAGCCGGCATATACCCAGATCACCCTGAAACCGATCGTCGAAAGCCGGACCGCCCTTCTGGCGCTGATGGCGGGCGAAGTGGCGCTGGCCGAGGCCGACGTCACTTCGGAGGAAGAACTGGCCAAGGCAAAGGACTCCGGGATCGAGTCGCTCAAGATCGACGGCATCGACTACACATGGATCGGTATCAATGTCGAAAAGGGTGCGCTGGCGGACCTGAAGGTGCGGCAGGCGATCCGGCTTGGCATCGACGTCCAGACCCTCCTTGACGGCGCCTATGGCGGAAAGGTCGGGCGCGCCAACTCGCTGCTGGCGCCCGCGCTTCTGGGCTACTGGGCCGATGCTCCGGTCTATCAGCGCGACCCCGAGGCGGCAAAGGCGCTGCTGGCCGAGGCGGGTCAGACCAGCCTGTCGCTGACCTTCACCTGCCTCAACGACGCGATTTCGCAAGCCGTCGCCCAGATCGCCCAGGCCAACCTTGCCGAGATCGGAGTCACCGTGACGATCAACGCGATGGACCCCGGAGCCTACTGGGCGATGGGATCGGGCGACGCTTCCAAGGATCTCGAACTTGTCCTGGTCCCCTATTCCTCGAAATTCGACCCCAGCTTCCAGACCCAGTGGTTCGTCGGCGCGCAGGTCGGCGTCTGGAACTGGCAGCGCTGGAAGAACGACGAGTTCGACCAGTTGCACAAGGAGGCGGCGGCCACGCTGGATACCGCAGTGCGGCAGGAGAAATACGTCCGCATGCAGCAGCTCCTCGATGAAAGCGCGTCCTGCATCTGGATCACCCATGGCGCCAGATTGTTCGGCTATGCCAAGACGCTGAAGCCTTCGATCCTGCCCAATGGCTCGGACTGGCAGTTGCGCGATTTCGCCCCCGCATGAAGCAGGCTGTCGCGATCATCTGGCGGCGGGGGCTGACCGGCTTGCTGACAGTGATCGGGGCGGTAACACTGCTTTTCCTGCTGATCCAGTTCGTACCGGGCGATCTGGCCAGTGTGCTTTACGGGCCTCGCGTAACCGATGCGTTGCGCGCGGCTCTTGCCGAACGGATGGGAACCGACCGGTCGCTGCCCGAGCAACTGGTCCTCTTCCTTGGCAGGGCTGCCCGGGGCGATTTCGGGATCGACGTCATAACCGGCCGGCCGATCCGCGACGAAATCTTGGCCGTGATGCCCAATACCCTGACACTCGCCTTTTCGGCGCTTGGCGTCAGCCTCGCGCTGGCTCTGCCGCTTGGCGCGCTGGCGGCGGTGCGGCCGGGATCGCTGGCCGACCGCGTCCTCGGCGCCCTGTCCGTGATCCTTATCACCACGCCCAGTTTCGTGGTGGCGATCCTGCTGCTGCTGATCTTCTCGCTTGCGCTTGACTGGCTGCCGGTGGCCGGCGCCGGCACGGTGGGCGACCCGTTGGACCGCGCCCTTCATCTGATCCTGCCGACCACGGCCCTGGCCGTCGGCTGGATCGGCTACCTCGCCCGCCTGGTGCGCGCCTCGCTGCTGGAGGTCCTGGCCGAGCCGCATGTCCGCACCTTGCGCGCCTATGGCGTTTCGGAATGGCGGATCGTCCTGATCTATGCGATGCGGCCGGCCTTGATCCCGGTGGTGGCGATCCTTGGCATGGCCCTCGGTGACCTGATCGGCGGTGCCCTGTTCGCCGAACTGATCTTCGCCCGACCCGGACTCGGCACGCTCGCCTACAATGCTGTGGTCTCGCGCAATTTCGCCGTGGTCCAGGCGACAACGGTGGTGATCGTGCTGGTCTATGTCACCGCCAATATCGCGGTCGATATCCTGAGCGGGCTGATCGATCCGCGCTACCAGCGCAAGACCGGAGCCGATGCATCGTGACCGCCCTTCTCCACGATATCCGCAAGGAAAGGGGCGGATGGACCGGCCTTGTTCTGGTTGCGCTGATCCTGGGGCTGGCCCTCGTCGGCCCGCTCGTCACTGCCGATCCCAACCAGATCGACGTGCCCATGCGCTTTCTGCCACCGACGCTGGCCCATCCGCTCGGCACCGACAATCTGGGCCGCGACCTGCTGGCCCGGGTCGCGGTCGGCACACGCTCGGCCCTGTGGATAGCCGCTGCCGTCGTTGCCCTGTCGATGACCGGCGGCCTGTTCCTGGGGGTGACGGCAGCCCTGTCCGGGCGGCTGGTCGATCGGCTGGTCATCGGCCTTTGCGACATCATCAGCGCCTTTCCGAGCTACATTCTGGTCTTCTCGCTGGTGGCCCTTTACGGGGCCGGGCTCGGCAAGCTGGTCGTGGTGATCGCCCTGGCCTTCCTGCCGCAATTCACCCGTATCGCCCGCAGCCAGACCCTGACGCTGCGCAACCGGCCCTTCATCGAGACCGCCCGGCTGATGGGCCTGCCGATGCACAAAATCATGCTGCGCCACGTCGTCCCGAACATTATTGGCCCCATGATCGTGCTGGCCAGCATGAATGTTCCGTCCGTCATCACGACCGAGGCGGCGATGTCCTTCATTGGCCTTGGCGTGCAGCCGCCCCAGACCAGCCTCGGCACGTTGATCCGCGACGGCTATGTCTTCCTCGACCAGTCCTGGTGGCCGATCGTCAGCGCGGTGGCCGTGCTGGCGATCACCACGCTTGGCTGCACGCTCCTTGGCGAGGCGTTGCGCGACGCCGTCGATCCCAAGCTGCGGGGACGACCATGACGCCAGCCGAAACCATCGCCCTGCGCGGACTGTCGGTCGATTTCCTGTCGCGTGACGGGGCGCCGCTTTCGGCCCTGCGCGATATCTCGTTCGATATTCCGCCACGTTCCATCGTCGGTCTCGTCGGCGAATCCGGCAGCGGCAAGTCCACCGTCGCAATGGCGCTCATGGGCCTTCTTGCGCCGAATGCGCGGCCAAGGTCGGGGCGGGTCGCCCTTGGCCAGCGCGAGATTGACTGCGCCGACACAGGGGGACTGGCCGCGCTGCGCGGGCGCGAGTTTGCCATGGTCTTCCAGGACCCGGTCGCCTCGCTCAACCCCGTCTTCACCATCGGCGCCCACCTGCATGAGGTTCTGCGCCGCACTGCCCCCGCCGCCAGCCGCGCCGAGCGGCAGGATCGCGCGGTCGAAGCCTTGCGCACCGTCGGCATCGACCGGCCTGAAGCCCGGATGCGCAGCTATGCGCAGGACCTGTCCGGCGGAATGCGTCAGCGGGTCGTGATCGCGATGGCCCTTCTGGCCCGCCCCCTGCTCCTGATCGCGGACGAACCGACCACGGCGCTGGACGTCACTGTGGAAGCGCAGGTCATGGCCGAAATGTGCGCGCTGCGCGATGAAATCGGCTGCTCCATCCTGCTGATCACTCACTCGCTCGGGCTGGTCGCGCGCTATTGCGACGAGGTCGTGGTGATCTACGCCGGCGAGGTCATGGAACGTGGGCCTGTCTCGGCCATCGCCCGCGATCCCGCACATCCCTATGCGGCAGATCTGTTCGGCTGCGATGTCCAGATCGACACACCGCGCGCGGCGACGCCGGCCGAACAACGCTTTCGCATCATCGGAGGCGAGCTGCCCGATCTCAGGCATCCTCCCGCCGCCTGCATCTACGCGCCGCGCTGCAGCCGCGCCGTGCCGCAATGCCGGACGGACCATCCCGCCCTGCTTCCGCTGCCCGGGCAGCCGGACCGGGAGGCGCGATGCTTGCTGGCACGATGACATCCTCTCCGGCAGTTGTGGTGACCGACGCCACCGTCGATTTCGGGACGTTCCGCGCCCTCGACGACGCCTGCCTGACCGTCCCTGCCGCAACCTGTTTCGGTATTGTTGGCGAAAGCGGCTCGGGCAAGACGACCCTTCTGCGGTCCATCCTTGGACTTCAACCGCTCAGCCGGGGAAGCGTGGCGCTGGACGGCCGGGTGCAGCCTTTGCGGCGCGATTTCCGGGCACAGGCACGGCTGATCCAGCCGATCTTCCAGGACCCGGCCCAGTCGCTCTCGCCGCGCCGGCGCATCGGGCAGTCTCTGGACGAGGTCGGCGAAGCCCTGGGCGAGCCGCGCGCCGTCACGCGCGACCGGTTGGGGCAGCTTTTGCAGCGCCTGGCTCTGCCGCCGCAGATTCTGGATCGCTACCCCCACCAGATCAGCGGCGGCCAGGCCCGACGGGCCGCTATCGCCCGGGCGCTGCTGTTCCAGCCGCGCATCCTGGTTGCCGACGAGCCGACCGCCGGGCTTGATGTGTCCGTGCAGGGCGATCTCCTGAACCTGCTTCAGGACATTCGCGCCGCCTCGGGGGTGACACTGCTTGTCATCAGCCACAATCTCGCCGTCGTGCGGCTCATCGCGGACAATGTGGCGGTCATGCGCCGCGGCCAGGTTGTCGAGCATGGCGCAACTTCGCAGGTGTTCGACGGGCCCGCGGCCGCCTACACAAAAGAGCTGATCGCGTCTTGTGCGCACGCTCCCTGACCTAAGGCGATGCTCAAAGGTCAGTAAGCGGGACCAGCGTCCAACTATTGTTGGGGCTTGAATTGGACATTGCCCCGGCTAGTCCCCGCCATAGTGGGGGTCTGATGCCGGAGGGGGCAGGATCCTACGCTAAGCTCTTTTCGGCCACCTGTATTCGCCGGTGAGCAGGATATGTGTCCATCCGCATGCGCACCCGCGAAGGCATGGCCATCGCCCGCGCCAAGGGCAAGCTCCGGGGAAAGCAGCCGAAACTTTCGGAAAAACAACAAAGAGAACTGAGCCGGATGCACGCCTCCGGCGACTACTCCATCAGCGATCTCGCTGAGCTGTTCTCGGTCTCAAGACCGACCGTCTACAGGATGCTGCAGCGAAATTCGGCCAAAACTACGCCTTAGCGTACTATTCTGACCCCTCCGGCATCAGACCCCACTTTGCTCATTTCGCGGGCCTTTCGCTCGAAGGCGATGGGGATATCAAGGCCAAGCGATGAATGCCGTCGATGGGGTTATAGAACCCGACAATGTATCTGGCGACAGCGCTTTCGGCCTGCTGGCGGGATTGCCCGCCAGACAATCTGCCTCGATAAGACGGAGAATCCCACCGCCCAGCACCCACGTCCCCCGCGGGCAATTGCAATCGTACTGGCCCGACTGTTCCCCTGGCTGACCCCAGTGACCAGCGCACGCTCGCCCTTCAACCGCTCAGTCGAGATGGAAAACCTCCTCCATCGAAGCCCACCAATCGCCGGAGCTCCGGCTTTCAAGCGGGATTTGGCAAGGATCCGTCAGGGTCCACCACATCTTCGTCACCGGGTCCGCGGCAATCGCGGCCATATCGGCGGCATAGTCGGCGCCGTCGTATTCCCAGGTCCCGAACAGCACATTCTCCGGCTCGCGCAGGAAGATCGTGTAGTTGCGGATATTCGATGCGGTGATCCGGGCCAGAACCTCCGGCCAGACAGCGGCATGCAATGCCTTGTATTCCTCGACCTTCCCGGGGCGAAGCCGGATCATCATCCCCATGCGCCGCATCACATCACCGCCCCGATCTGCCAGGGCACAAACTCGGCGCCGCCAAATCCCAGGCCTTCGGACTTGGTGACCTCGCCCGACGCAACCCGGAGGAAGAGTTCGAACATCTCGCGACCCTTGGCTTCAAGAGAAACGCCATCAAGGATGTCGCCGGTGTTCAGGTCCATATCCTCGGACATCTTCGTGTACATTTCGGTATTGGTCGCAACCTTGATGCACGGCACGGGCTTGTAGCCCGAAACCGAACCCCGCCCGGTCGTGAAGACGATCAGGTTCGCGCCCGACGCGACCTGCCCGGTCACGCTGCAAGGGTCGTAGCCGGGGCTGTCCATGAAGACAAAGCCCTTCGTGTCGATCGGTTCGCCATACAGATAGACCCCGGCCAAAGGCGCCGATCCGCCCTTGGCGACGGCGCCAAGCGACTTTTCGAGAATGGTCGTCAGACCGCCGCGCTTGTTGCCGGGCGAGGGGTTGTTGTCCATCTCGCCCTTGTTGCGGGCCGTGTAGTCTTCCCACCAGATGATCCGGTCCAGAAGCTTTTCTCCGACCTCACGGCTGACGGCGCGACGGGTCAGCAGATGTTCAGCCCCGTAGATTTCCGACGTCTCGGACAGGATCGTCGTGCCACCATGCGCGACAAGCAGGTCCGAGGCGACGCCAAGCGCCGGATTCGCCGTGATGCCAGAGTATCCGTCCGACCCGCCGCATTGCATGCCTATCACCAGTTCCGATACCGGGATCGGCTCGCGCATGCAGGTCTCGGCGACGGCGGCAAGATCACGCAACGCTGCGACGCCACGTTCGACCGTGCGCCGGGTGCCGCCCTCGTCCTGAATCGTCATGTGCCGGAACTGGCCGTCTGCCCGCAGCCTTGCCTTGCCGATCAGCGCCGGGATCTGCATGACCTCGCAACCTAGGCCCACCAGTAGTATGCCTGCGAAATTCGGGTTCTTCGCATAGCCTTGCAGCGTGCGGAACAGGGTCTGGTAGCCTTCGTTGTCCCCGGCCATCCCGCAGCCCGAGCTGTGCGCAATCGGGACGATGCCATCGACATTCTTCAGCGCACGAAACCAGTCGGTCTTCTCGGCAGCTTCCGCGATGAACTGCGCCACGGAACCCGAGCAGTTGACCGACGTCAGGACACCAAGATAGTTCCGCGTCCCGGCCCGCCCATCGGCGCGGCGATAGCCCAGGAAGGTGCGTGCAGGTTGCGGTGGCAAGTCAAGCAGGTCGGCACCGAAGACGTGATCCAGATGATGTTGCGACATGCCAAGGTTTTGCACATGCACATGATCCCCTGCGGAAATCGCAAGGCTGGCCTGGCCGATGATCTGGCCATACCTTCGCACGGCGGTCCCGGGACTTATGGCACGCAGGGCGAATTTGTGTCCGCGCGGCACCGCCCCGGTCAGGGTGACACCCGCCACGAGTGTCCCGGCGGTCAGGTCGGTCAGGGCGATGGCCACATCGTCCTGTGGCGAAAGCACGATATGATCGGATTTCACTTGCCGACTCCCGCCAATGCGCGATCCAGGTGAGTGTAGCCCCCATCCACGAAAAGCCATTGTCCGGTCAGGTGTCGCGCCCGATCTGACAGGGCAAAGACCGTCATTGCCGCGATCTCGGCCGCATCGGTCATGCGCTGATCCAGGGGAATGCGGGCGGTGATTTCGGCCAGCTTGGCTTGGGGGTCGTCAAAGGTCCGGATCCAACGCTCGTAAAGCGGGGTCATCACTTCGGCCGGCAGCACGGCATTGACCCGCACACCATGCGGCGCGAAGGCCGCCGCCCATTCCCGAGTCAGGCCCAGCTGTGCCGCCTTCGCCGCGACATAGGCCGAAGTATTGCCTTGCCCGGTGACGGCTGTCTTGGAGCTGATGTTCACGATGGCGCCGGACGTGGCCATGAAGTCGCCGGCGAGTAGATGGACCAGTGTGTAATAGTGGATCAGGTTGCGATCGAGCGAGGCGCGAAACGCCTCTGGACCGGCCTCGATCCCGATACCGTCGTTGACGCCGGCATTGTTCACCAGCCCATAGACCGCGCCAAAGCGCGACTTCGTTTGTTCCACTGCTCTGCGGCACTGCTCGTCGCTGGAAAGTTCGACCTCGATCCAGCCAGCCTTCGGCCCAAGGCCTGCCATCCAGTCCGGATCGGGTGCCCTGCGGGCAAAGATGACCGGCACAGCCCCTTCGGCCGCAAGATCCTCCGAGATGGCTCCGCCGATCCCGGCGGCGCCTCCGGTCACGACAACAACCTTGCCCTCCAGGCCCAGGTCCATGGTATTTTCCCAAGTTCAAGGTGTCCGGCCCCACCAGGCGGGCGGGGCCGGAATTCGTGTCAGATCAGTCGTAGAGAACCGCAGCGATCTCCGGGCTGTCCATGTTGGTGGCATCCCACCAGGCGAAGCCCGAGTCGATCACTTTCGGCAGGCTTTCGCCATTGACTGCGGCAATGGCGGCCTTGACGGTCTCGTAGCCCATGCCGACCGGGCTTTGGGTGATGGCACCAGCCATGATGCCGTCCTTGACTGCCTGCTTCTGGGCCGCGCCCGAGTCGTATCCGATGACGATGACACCCTTCGTGCCGGTTTCGCGGATCGCGTTGACCACGCCGATGGCCGAACCTTCGTTGGCGCCGAAGAAGCCTTTCAGGTCCGGGTTTGCCGCCAGGATCGCCTTGGCGATTTCGGTCGATTGCAGCTGGTCGCCCGCGCCGTACTGAATGTCGACGATCTCGATGTCCGGATACTTCGCGGCGATCTCGTTCACAAAGCCGTCGCGGCGGTCGATGCCGGTGCGCGAGGTCTGGTCATGCACGATCAACGCCACTTTTCCGGCGCCACCGATCAGCTCGGCCATCTTGTCGGCGGCAAGGGCCGCGGCCGCGACGTTGTTGGTGGTGACGGTGGTCACCGGAATGTCGCTGTCCACGCCCGAGTCAAAGGCGATGACCGGGATCCCGGCCTCTTGCGCCTGCTTCAGAAGAGGCGTTGCGGCCTGGCTGTCCAGTGCGGCAAAGCCGAGCGCAGCCGGCTTTTTGGCCAACGCGGCGGCCAGCATGTCCATCTGCTTGTCAACCTGGGCTTCGGTGTCCGGGCCTTCGAAGGTGATCTCGACGCCGAATTCGGCCGCGGCCTTGTCTGCGCCAGCTTTTACCGCCTGCCAGAACTGGTGCTGGAAGCCCTTGGACACCAGCGGGATGTAAAGCTTGTCCTGAGCAAGTGCGAAACTACCGCTCGCGACAATGGAGCCAGCGCAAAGCGCGGCCAATAGCGTTCTTCTGTTCAGCATCGTGTTTCCTCCGATTATTGATGCTTGTGGTGAAGTCGAAACGTTGTCCGTTTTCTCTTGCTCAACCGGCTCGACTGCGGCGGAGCATGTCTGCGTAGACAGCGGCAATGATGATGACCCCGGTCACCACGGTCTGCCATTCCTGCGCGACCGACAGGACGCGCAGGCCGTTCAACAAGACGCTCATGATCAGGGCGCCGATGATCGTGCCCAGGATCGAACCGCGCCCGCCCGCCAGTGAGGTTCCCCCGATCACCACGGCGGCAATCGCGTCCAGTTCATACCCAAGCCCAAGCGCTGGCTGCGCCGAGTTCAGTCGCGAAGCGATCAACAGCCCGGCGATCCCGCAGATACCCCCGGCCAGCGAGTAGATCGCCACTTTCCAGCCGTCAGCGCTCACGCCGGACAGGCGCACGGCCTCTTCGTTCGACCCCAGTGCAAAGCAATAGCGCCCTAGCATTGTCCGGTTCAGCACCCAGGAAATGGCAAGGGCCAACAGGAACAGGATCAGCACGCCGTTCGGTACGGGAACCGCCGGGAAGATCGCTCCGATGACGGACCCCGTCGACAGCAGCGGAAAGTTGGGCGTGTCGTTGAAGTAGATCGGCTTGGTTCCCGAAATCACCAGCGACAGTCCTTTCAGGACCAGCATCATGCCCAGGGTGGCGATGAACGGCGGGATCTTCATCCGCGCGACCAGCGTGCCGGAAATGAACCCGCAGGCCCCCCCGGCGGCTATGGCAGCGACGATCCCGAAAGGCATGGCCAGCCCCCAGAAGGTCAGCACAACTCCGGCGATGACGGCGGTAAAGGTCATCAGCGTGCCGACCGACAGGTCGATCCCCCCGGTGATGATTACAAGCGTCGCCGCGATGGCCAGAACACCGTTCACGCTGGTCGCCTGCAGGATCGCCAGGATGTTCGAGGTCTGCAGGAAGTTCGGTGACGCCACCGAAAAGAAGACCAGAAGCACGATCAGGCTCGCGAAGGCCAGGATCTTCTGTTGCGCCCCCGATGCGATACGTGGCGACTTGACCTGGGAAACTACAGTCATGCGATTGCTCCTTCTGGTGCGGTGTCGCGCTGGGTCGCCAGGCGCATGATGTCGTTCTGACTGGTTTCGGGGCCGCCAGGCAGAATGCCGGTCAGCCGTCCCTCGCACATCACGGCAATGCGGTGGGACAAGCGCAGCACTTCAGGCAGTTCGGACGAAATGACGATGATCGCCTTGCCGGCCTTGGCCAGGCTTTGCAGAAGCCGGTAGATTTCCGCCTTGGCCCCTACGTCGATGCCGCGAGTGGGCTCGTCGAAAATCAGAATGTCGCAGTCGCGCAGAAGCCATTTGGCGATGACGACCTTCTGCTGGTTCCCGCCAGACAAAAGCCGCACCTCCTGCCGGTCCGAGGGTGTGCGGATCGCGAGGCTGGCGATGTAGTCCGACGCCACCTTGGCAAGGGCCGCATCGTTCACCCGCATGAAACGGTCCGAGAACCGTTCCAGCGAAGTCATCGCGATATTGCCCCGCACGTCGATACCGAGGGCCAGGCCAAAGTGCTTGCGGTCTTCGGACAGATAGCCAATGCCTGCCTCGACCGCGTCGCTTGGGGTACGGATCGCGCAAGGCTTGCCGTGTACGACAATCTCGCCAGCCTCACGCCGGTCGGCGCCGAAGATCACCCGGGCAACTTCGGTCCGGCCCGCGCCCATCAGCCCGGCAAAGCCAAGGATCTCGCCCTTGCGCAGCGCAAAGCTGACATCCCGAACCATGCGGCCCCGCGTCAGTCCGCGCACTTCAAGGGCAATGGGCGCTCCTGAAAGATCGGGAGTTTCGGCGCTGGTCTGGTCCAGTTCCCGCCCGACCATCATCGCGATGATGGTTTCGATCGGGGTGTCTGCGGCAGTGACGGTTCCGACATAGGCGCCATCGCGCATCACCGTGACACGATCCGAAATCCTGCGAATTTCGTCCATCTTGTGACTGATGTAGACGATGGCCACGCCTTCTGATTTCAGACGCCGGATGATGGCGAACAGCTCTTCCGTCTCAGCCTCGTTCAGAGCGGCGGTCGGCTCGTCCATGATCAGGATGCGTGACCGGAACGACAGGGCCTTGGCGATCTCGACCATTTGCTGCTTGGCGATGGTCAGGCTTCGGACCACCGCACGCGGGTCCAGCGGCACCTTCATCGCGGCAAAGATCGCCTCGGCGTCACGGTTCAGCTGGCTTTCATCCAGGACACCCCAGCGGCTTTTGGGCTCCCGACCGATGAAGATGTTCTGGCCCACCGTCAGGTCGGGCATCAGGGCCAGTTCCTGGTGGATGATCCCGATCCCCAGAGCCTGCGCCGCGCGGGGGCCACTGATCCGTACCTCGCCCCCATTGACCAGGACGCTTCCGCTGTCGGGAGAGTAGATTCCCGAAAGGATTTTCATCAGCGTCGACTTTCCGGCGCCGTTCTCACCCATCAGGGCATGGACTTCACCGGCATTCAGGTCGAACTGTGCGGCCCGCAAGGCATGGACGCCAGGAAAGCGCTTTTCGATTGCGGACATGCGGATGACTTCGGTCATTCGACATCCCCCATAATGACAACCGCCTTGATCAGCCGCCCGCGATCCGCCGCAAGCTCTGGCAGGCGGGTGGGCAGGTCTGCCAGCGCGACGCGCTCTGACAGCAGCGCCTCGGCCCGCACAACTCCCATGCGCAGGGCGTCCATGACGGTCGCAAAATCCTCGGCGGTGGCATTCCGAGAGCCGATCAGCCGCGCCTCGCGCTTGTGAAACTCGGGGTCCGAGAAGCTGATGCGGTCCTGCACGACCGAGATGAGTACATACGATCCGCCATGGCCGACATGGGCGAAGCCCGCCTCCATCGCGCCAGCGTGCCCGGTCGCGTCGAAAACGACGTCGAAGCCATCCGAAACCTGACCGTCGATCGCGTCGTGCAGATCCGCAAATCCCAGTCCGGCCGCCTGGTCCAATCGGGCGCGGGTCGTATCAAGGATATGCACTTCGGCGCCGCGATCCCTGGCAAACAACGCGGCGCCCAGCCCGATCGGGCCGGCGCCGGTGACCAGAACGCGGTCCCCCGCCGCCACTTCGCCCCGCCGCACCGCATGGGCGCCAATGGCCAGAAACTCGACCATCGCGGCTGCCTCAAGCGGCAGGTCGCCGGCCGGATAGAGGTTGCTCGCCGGAACCGCGATGCGGGCACACATGCCGCCATCACGGTGAACGCCCAGAACCTCGATCCGCGTGCAGCAATTCGGCTTGCCGCGCAGGCACGCCCGGCAGGTTCCGCAGGAAACATAGGGGTTGATCACCACCGGCACGCCCAGGGCCCAGCCCGGCGCCGCCACCGCGACCCGCCCGGCAAGCTCATGCCCGATGACGCGGGGGTAGTTCAGATAGGGGTGCTTTCCGGCGTAGATATGAAAGTCGGTGCCGCAAAGACCTGCCGCCGCAATGTCCACCAGGACCCAGCCTTCGGGCGCTGTCTGCGGTACCGGCGCTGCCACGAGTTCGAATCTGCCGGGTTCGAGGCAAGTGCCGCAGAGCATCATCTGTGCCATTCCCAGCGCCTCCCCTCGCTTTCGGGCTTTAATTATAAAGAACACTAGACGGCGAGCGCTGCGGGTGTAAACTGTTTTTAATCGTATATGTACAAAAGAACAGGACGCCATGGCCCGGACCGATGCCCGCTTTCGTGCCGCCTATAATCAGACTTTGGATCAATTACTTAGCCTGGCCCCGGGGGAGGACCTGCCATCAGAGCTGAAGCTGGCCGAGGTGCTCAAGGTCAGCAGGACTGTCGTGCGTTCGGTGCTGAAGCGACTGGCCGAGGCAGGAATCATCGGTCTGGACGGGCGCAGGAAGCCACTGCTGCGCGCCGCGGCCGAGTCCGACCGCCTGCCGGAACGTGATGCCTACATCTCGCTGCGCGAGCTGGAGGGGCGGTTCCTTGACTGGGTGTTGCGCTTTGATGTTCCCGCGGATACGCCGCTGAACGTGGCGCAACTGGCCAAGCAGTTCTCGGTCCCGCCGCATCTCCTGCAAGAGTTCCTTGCCGGTCTCGGTCATTTCGGTCTGGTGGAGCGGCGGCCTCGCGGCGGCTGGCGGCTTCTGGGCTTCACTGCCGATTACGCGGTGGAACTGTCCGAGTTCCGCACCCTCCTGGAGGTGAACGCCGCCCGCACCGTGGCCGCGCTTCCGGAAACGCATCCGGTCTGGGGCGCCATCGAAGTGCTGGATCGCGAGCATGTCCAGCTTCTGGCCCGGATCGACACCGATTTCCGCGACTTCTCCCGGCTGGACGAGAGCTTTCATGCCACTATCAACGCAGTGGTGAGGAACCGCTTCGTGGCCCATTTCCAGAAGGTGATCTCGCTGATCTTCCACTATCATTATCAGTGGGACAAACAGTTTGAGCGTGACCGCAACAAGGCCGCCATCGGCGAACACCGCCGGATCATCTCTGCGATGCGCTCGGGCGATGCCGATGCCGCGCAGTCGGCGGTGCTGGCGCATATGGCCACCTCGAAAGAGACGCTGATTGCCTCGCTACGGGTCAACCATCATGGCTAGAGCGCGCAGTTGCGGGCCGTCCGTGCCGGACCACAGCAGGAAGGCACCGATCCGGCGGCGGACCTTTTCGTCATGGTTCTGGGCGATGTCGGACAGGTTATGGTCAAGGAAGGGGTTGGCAAAGCGGTCCAGCGTGGCGGCGACATAGGCCGGCGCCTCGGCCATGCCACGGGCAATGAAACCGGGCAGGACCTCATCGGCATAAAGCGCCTGCAATCGGTCGCGGATCGCGGCATCGCCCATCAGGTCACGCACAAAGGTTTCCCTTTTGCCGCGCTGCTGCCAGTCGGCCACCAGCCAGGTATGGCCCAGGTTCAGGATATGCAGCTTCAGCTTCTCGTGCCGATCAAGGTCTGCCACCACCTTCAGCGCCGGGTGGCGGCAGGGATGCAGAAGACCGGGACAGTCCTCAATCGCCCAGAGGGCATAGGGTTCGGCTACCGCACCCGCAGGCTCCAGCGGCGCGGAAACGATGCGGTCCACCAGAGAGTTCACGAAACGCACCTCGTGCGCGATCCAGTCCGCCAATGCGGGGTCAAGCGCCACAGCCAGTTCCGTCACCCGGTCACGCAGCCTGTCACCGTTGCGGGCAATCAACTCGGTCGGCATGACCTGCAACGGGCGCCCCCCTGCGGCGTGGCGGCAGCGCAGCAGCTGGGTCAGTTTGGCTGGATAGGACATCGCCTGATCAAAAGTCGTCCCCCCGTCGGCCAGTTGCGGCTTCCACCCGGATTCCGAGGTATTGGACAGGATGATTTCCGCCTCCTCCGCCGCAATGCGGCAGATTTCCTGCCAGTCTGTAGTCGTGGCAAGCGCCCGACGGATCGAGGTGACTCGGGTTTCAAACGAGACCGGCTTGCCGCCTTCGATGCCTTGCACACGCACGACATAGCCTTCGGGGGCGGCAAGGGCAGCCAACCGTCCACGCCGCCCGGCATCGCCCGATGACTGCACGACAGTCACCGGGCCCAGGCTGTCTGGACCTTCGGAAAGGAACAGATCGGCATGGGCTTGCAGAAATCGGCTGGTGCCGAATTGCAGGATGGGAGTGATTGACATCGTGTCCTCCGTTTCGTTAATGTTTTTAATCATTATGAACATTCAGTCAAGCCAGGGAGAAGCGGCAGATGATCGATGCGCACCAGCATTTCTGGCAGCTGGGCCGGGGTGACTATGACTGGCCCAACGCCAGCGTAGCCCCGATTTTCCGCGACTTCGGGCCGCATGACCTGGCGCCCCTGCTGGCAGCGGCGGGCGTGGGGCAGACTGTGCTGGTGCAGGCGAACCGACACCGTAAAGTTAATCTGTCGCCCTGGCCTGCGTGCGACATAGCGGCATGACCAACGCTCAACTTTATCGCCGCCACCGTTTCCCGCCCGACGTGATCGCCCATGCTGTCTGGCTGTACTTTCGCTTTCCGCTCAGCCTGCGGATGGTTGAAGACCTGCTTGCCGAGC